>NZ_JAMYSJ010000005.1:0-282896 GCF_040321855.1 Mesorhizobium sp. M0227
CCCGCGGAGGACTTGTTGCGCCCCGGCTGCCCCCCCCGGAGCCCCCCGCCCCCCTTATACGGCCCCGGTTGGCCCCCCATGCCCCCTTCAAACCGAAACCCCCCCAAAAAAAAACCCCGCCCCCTTGCGCCCCCGCTTCCGTCTCGGGAGGAGACTTGTACTTTAGGCAGCGGTCTTGGCCTCGATCTGCTTGGCCTTGGCCGAAGACGCCGTAATGGCGATCTTGCGCGGCTTCAGCTCCTCGGGGATGTTGCGCTTGAGGTCGACGAAGAGCAGGCCGTTCTTCAGCGAGGCGCCAACGACCTCGACGTGGTCGGCAAGCTGGAAGCGGCGTTCGAAAGCCCTCGAGGCAATGCCGCGATAGAGCAGCTCAGAGCCTTCGCCGGTGCCCTCGTCCTTGCGCTCACCTTTCACGGTCAGCACGTTGCGATGGGCTTCGATCGAGATTTCCTCGTCCGAGAAGCCGGCAACCGCCATCGAGATGCGGTAGGAATCCTCACCGGTGCGCTCGATGTTGTAGGGCGGATAGGTCTGCGCGCCATCCGGCTGCGCGAGCGAATCGAGCATCGTGAAGAGACGATCGAAGCCGACGGTAGAGCGATAAAGCGGGGAAAAATCAACGTGACGCATGAGGTGTTCTCCTGTTGAGCAACATGGTTTGCGTATGGCCGGTGCGAAACCCTTGAGCGGCGTTTCGGGTGGGCCAGCGGCCCCGACATTGGCGACCGCACGAGACATTTGGGGAGCGCTGGAAAGCATTTCAAGATTTCACCTGGCGGCAAAAGCCACGGCGGCCGGCCCCTTGATGAACGGCAGATGAACCGGCACTTCGGCGCGCGTTCAGGCAGCCGGCGCTAGGGTGCATTTCAGGATCAAGGATTGGCGGCGCCGATTGCACAACAGGCACCGCAACGAGGCCGACCGGGTGTAACGTCCCTTCCTCCCGGATCGACAGAGGCCGGAAGCACGCTTTCGAGCGGCTTCCGGCCTTCCCTGGTGCAGCCTCCCCTTCACCGGGAATTCCTTGGCTTTTGGCGCATGGGCGTTTATCACCTTAGCGGAGCCGGCCAGCGCAGGCGGGCATGCGAGACGCCGAGCACGAAGCGCCGAATGACGGATCTTTTCACCGAAAACTCCCTTTTTCACGAAATCGAGGGCAATCCGCGGCCGGAAAATGCCACCGGCGGCTTCTTCACCACGCGTGACCGCAAGAATATCCGCTACGGCCTGTTCGGCGCAGTCGCTCGCCCGATGAAGGGCACCGTGGTCCTGCTCACCGGCCGCAACGAGTGCATCGAGAAATATTTCGAAACCATCCGCAACCTTGCCGATCGCGGCTTTGGCGTCGCCACCCTCGATTGGCGCGGCCAGGGCGATTCCGACCGGCTGATCCGCGATCACCAGCGCGGCTACGTCAGCAGCTTCCGCGACTACACCGCCGACCTCGAACAGTTCTTCGAGGAGATCGTGCTGCCCGATTGCCGCGGACCGTACTACATCCTCGCCCATTCGGCAGGTGCCTTGATCACCCTGCTTGCCGCCCCGTCGATGGTGAACCGCATCCGGCGCATGGTGCTGATCGCGCCCTTCCTGACGCTGCCCGACCTGCCGGTCTCGATCTCGACGGTTCGCCGCGTCTGCTCGTTGTTCTGCGTTCTCGGCCTCGGCCGGCTCTATGCCGCCTGGGGTCCGCGGCCGAAGGTGACGGCCCCTTTCGAGACCAACAAGCTGACGTCTGACCCGGTACGCTATCGACGCAACACGCGGCTCTATGAAGAACATCCGCAACTGGCGCTTGGGGGTCCGACGATCCGCTGGCTGCGGGCAGCCGCGAAAGCCTCCGAAGCTGTCAGCGACCCCGACTTCATGGCAGGAATTCAGGTCCCCCTGCTGATAATCGCCGCCGGCGCCGACCAGGTCGTCTCGACCAGGGCCGTGGAAACCTACGCCAGGCGTCTGCGGCTCGGTTCGCTGCTGATGATCGATGGCTCCCGCCACGAAATCCTGCAGGAAGCCGACATTTATCGCGAGCAATTGCTCGCCGCTTTCGACGCCTTCATTCCCGGGAGCGACGACCCCACAGCCTGACAGGCGCCGGTCGCTGGCCCGCTCCCCAAGGGGTGCGCCGGCAGTAAAACGACTGCTTCAAGCGGTCGGCATCACCTGAATGGCAGCGGACGCTCGTTTAGCCGCGCAAGGCGGCCATGGCGGCGGCATGAAGCTCCGGCGTCGCCGCGGCGAGCACATCGCCGCCCTGTTCCGCCGGCCCGCCATCGAATGTGGTGACGACGCCGCCTGCCTTTTCGATAATCGGGATCAGCGCCACGATGTCGTAGGGCTTCAATCCGGGATCGGCGACGATGTCGACGCTTCCTGAGGCGATCATGGCGAAGGCATAGCAATCGGCGCCATAGCGGGCGAGCTGGATCTGTCTTTCGAATGCATCGTAACGGTTGCGCGCCTCGCCCTTGAACAGGGCCGGCGTGGTGGTGAACAGCGTCGCTTGGTCCAACTTCGTCGTCTTACGGGTCGTCAGTTTTCGCGGCCCGCCTGGCCCCTCATAATGGGAGCCCGAGCCGTTGGCGTAGAAAAGCTCGCCGGTGAAGGGTTGCGCCATCATGCCGGCAACGGCGTCGCCGTCGATCGTCAGCCCGACCAGTGTGCCCCACACCGGCAGGCCGGAAATGAACGCGCGCGTACCGTCGATCGGATCGATCACCCAGACGTGCCGGCTCGAAATGTTCTCGCTGCCATGCTCCTCGCCTAGAATACCATGATCGGGATACTCAGCAGAGATCAGCGCCCGGATGGCGCGCTCGGCCTCGCGATCGGCCTCGGTGACCGGATCGAAACTGCCCTGTTCCTTGTTGGCGACCGCACCTTGGCTGCGAAAGCGAGGTAAGGTCTCCGTCGCTGCCACCTGCGCGATGCGGCGCATGAAATCGACACTGATGTCCAACTGATTCTCCCGCACTGCAGCATGTCCGAGCCGTGCTCTGCCGCCAATTTCGTACCAAAACAAGAGTGTTCGACGGCTTTGCCGCGACGGCATCTGTTGCCCGGATGTCACACAAGCGTCGTCGAAACGCAATTTCCACATCAGAGTGAATTAAAAAAGCCTGAAGGTCGCTTGACATTTGTGCAGCGCACAATACCCTTGATCTCGGACAGGGTTTCCTGTCCATGCCCTCCTTGGGCGTTTCCTCCCTAGACTTCGACCGTATCGTGCAAACGATGCGGTCTTTTTTTACGCCGCGATTTCACTCTGCGGCCAGCGGCCGGTCGGCTCACTCCGCGGCCAGCGGCAGGTCGATAAAATGATGGTCGGGCATCGACATCAGGTCGGCTGAGAACCGCGTCAGATCATCGGCCAGCGCATCGAAGCCGGCGGCCTTCTCGAATGTCCGCTCGTTCATGTAGAGCCCGCGATTGACCTCGATCTGCAGCGCGTGCAGATGGCGCGCCGGGCGGCCATAGTGTTCCGTGATGAAGCCGCCGGCATAGGGCTTGTTGTGGGCAACCGAATAGCCCATGGCGCTGAGCAGGCCGATCGCGGTCTCGGTCAGGGCGGCGGTTGCCGAGATGCCGAAGCGGTCGCCGATGATGAAGTCGGGCCGCAGACCGCTGTCGCCGACACGGATGCTCGCCGGCATCGAATGACAGTCGATCAGGACGGCAAAACCGAACCGCGCATGGGTCCTGGTCAAAAGCCGCTTCAGTGTCTCGTGATAGGGCTTGTAGACGGCCTCGATGCGGGCAACGGCTTCGGCCAGAGGCAGGCGACCGGAATAGATGTCGAGCCCCTCGCCCACCAGCTTCGGCACCGTGCCAAGCCCGCCGGCCACCCGCGCCGAGCGGATGTTGCAGAAAGACGGCACTGGCTCGGCGAACATGCGCGGATCGAGTTCCCACGGCTCGCGATTGACGTCGAGATAGGCGCGCGGGAAATTCGCCGCCAGCAGCGGTGCGCCGAGCGCGACGGCGCCGCCGAACAGCTCATCGACGTAGCAGTCCTCGGACCGGCGGATGGCGTTGCGGTCCAGCCTTGCCATGGCAAGGAAGCGCTCCGGATAGTAGCGGCCGCTATGCGGCGAGTTGAAGAGGAAGGGGACGCGCTGCTCGACGCCCGACCGGATTTCGAAGGGTGGAAAGACCGAAAAATCCTCGGCTGCCGTCTTCAATTTGAACGAACCCGAAAACACCAGTGCATCATGATGTGAAAGTGCCACCTTGCAAGCCGCGTGTCCAGCATTTCGGCCGCAGCACACGCCCGGCAAATATGGATCATCCCCGTCAGCGTTCACTTGATGTTTACCCTCACCTCCTCATATACAGGATGGTTAACGGGCTTGCCCAACGGCAATCTCGGGCGGGTGATTCGGACGGGATATCATGGCACGCATTCTTCTGGCGGAAGACGACGACGATATGCGTCGGTTCCTCGTCAAGGCGCTGGAGCGCGCCGGTTACCAGGTCAGCGATTTCGACAATGGCGCCAGCGCCTATGAGCGGCTGCGCGAGGAACCGTTCTCGCTGCTGTTGACCGACATCGTCATGCCGGAGATGGACGGCATCGAACTGGCGCGCCGCGCCACAGAGATCGATCCTGATTTGAAAGTCATGTTCATCACCGGTTTCGCCGCCGTTGCGCTGAACCCTGATTCCAAGGCGCCGAAAGACGCCAAGGTGCTGTCGAAACCGTTCCATCTGCGTGACCTCGTCAACGAGGTCGAGAAGATGCTGCAGGCGGCCTGAGCCGTTTTTTAAGCGAGGCGCCGCACCTCTTCGCCACTGCGGCGAGACGACGCCTTCTTTCCTTTTTCCTGCTATTGACGCGCTGGATCAAAAATGGTGTATGCGCGGCTTCGGATGGGCGTGTAGCTCAGCGGGAGAGCACTGCATTGACATTGCAGGGGTCACAGGTTCAATCCCTGTCACGCCCACCATCCAACCAGACGATCAGACTTGAATCGGCATCCTGGCCCGCTCGCCCGAGCTGGACAATTTTCGTTCGCCCAAGGGAAGCTGGACACTGGCGAGTTTTTCGAGCGCAACGCGCCCGTCCCGGCGTTTGACCGGAACGGGCCGCACTCGATCAGATCATTGCGGCGCTGGATCAGGCGTATTTCCCGGCCTGTCGCCGCCGCCCTTGCCTTCGCGACAAGGCTCTCCGAGACCGCAGCATTTGCCGTTGTAGGTGACGCCAGGCTTCAGCTTGTCGCATTCCCTGGGAGCGGTTGTCTTGCAGCCGGCCAGCACCGAAACGGCGATGGCGGCCAAAAGGACGTTTCTTGAAACAGTAAACATCAGACGTTCTCCTTGATGGACCATGTTTGGACACATCGCTTGGTCGCGCCTCGAGAGAAATTGGTTCACAAGAAAATTGGTGACGACGGCGAAAACCACCCTCGCGGTCGTTCGACAGCGGAAACACCTGGGCAGGCGCAGCAATCGCGTGGCGACGCGTCCTCTTCGACCGGTCAGCCTTTCCGCGCTTCAGATGCCCGCGACGGTGCAAAGGCTCTTCATTCTGGCTACCGCCAGATCGGGATCGGCGAGCAAACCTGCCTGGTCGGCAAGGCGGAACACGTCGGCATAGTGACGGATGCCGCGCGCCGACTGCATGCCGCCGATCATCGCAAAATGGTCCTGATGACCATTCAGCCAGGCCATGAAGACGATGCCGGCCTTATAATATTCGGTCGGCGCTTCGAAGATTTTTCGCGATAGCGGCACGGTCGGCGCCATCAACGCGTCATAGCCGGCGCGGTCACCTTCCGCCAGTTTCGCCAGCGCTGCGTTGGCGACCGGCGCAATCGCGTCGAAAATACCGAGCAGTGCGTGCGAGTGCTTCCTGCCGTCGCCGGCGATCAGTTCGGGATAATTGAAATCGTCGCCAGTGAACATGACGACGCCGTCCGGCAGCCGGTTCCTGAGCGCAACTTCCTTGCCGGCATCGAGCAATGAGATTTTTATCCCTTCGACCTTGCCGGCGTGGCGTTCGATGATGGCAACCACGGTGTCGAGCGCGGCCTCGAAATCGCTGCTGCCCCAATAGCCCCTGAGCGCCGGATCGAACATGTCGCCCAGCCAGTGCAGGATGACCTTGCCGGAGACCTGGCCGAGAATTCGGTCGTAAACACGCACATAGTCATCCGGGCCCTTGGCTGTCGCCGCGAGCGCCCGGCTGGCCATCATGATCGCGTTGCCGCCGAGCCCTTCGATGAAAGCGAACTGCTGCTCATAGGCGCTGATTACATCGTCGAGCGTCCTGGCAGCGGCGGGCGCCAGATGGTCGGTGCCGGCACCCGAGGCGAGATCGGCGCCATCGACGGTGCGCGCCTCGGCGATCGAACGGCGGATCAATTCCTGTGCGTTTGCCCAGTCGAAGCCCATGCCGCGCTGCGACGTGTCCATCGCTTCGGCGATGCGGAAGCCCAGCCGCCACAGATGGTGACGGAACGCCATCGTCCTGTCCCAGTCGACCACCGGCCTGGACCACGGATCGGTCATGGCGAGCGGATCGGCAACGATGTGCGCGGCGGCATAGGCGATACGCGAAAATCGCGCGCCGACCATCGGCTGCACGGGTTCGCCGATCAGCGTGTAGCGGGTGCTGCCGCCACCTTCACCAGGCAAGGAAATGTCCATCCATCTCTCCCTTCGAAACGCTACTAAATGGAACGTTCCAATAAATCAAGAACCTTTAAGATTCGCACGCCCCCGCAGAAGAGAATGCTGCATTGCAACAAAAAAGCCTTACAGGGCATGCCATTTGAGTACGCACAATCGATGTTCGAGGCGCTGGAAAAATCCCGATTGACTCACGAGCGGAGCAGAGATTAGAACGTTCCAATACTTTTGAGCTGCACTCGGGGAGGATGCATCTGGATGGCCAACCGGGCCAAGGCAACGATATTCGACATCGCCCGCGAAGCAGGCGTGTCCAAATCGACGGTATCGCTCGTGCTCCAGGGCAGCGGGCTGATCCGGCCCGAAACAGCGAGCAAGGTGCGCAAGGCGATCGAGGATGTCGGTTACGTCTACAACCGCGGCGCCGCCAATCTGCGCAAGGCGCACTCCAACGTCATCGGCATGGTCATCAACGATCTCACCAATCCTTTCTTCGCAGAGCTGGCGGTTGGCATGGAACGCGTCTTCCAGTCGGCCGGTATCGTGCCGTTCATCGCCAACACGGCGGAAAATCCGGTGCGCCAGGAAGAAGTGCTGAAGTCGTTGATGGAGCAAGGCGTCGCCGGTCTCATCGTGTCGCCGGCTCGCGGCACGACGCCGGGCGCCTTCCGTAGGATCGAGACGGCGGGCCTGCCGGTGGTCTTCGCCATGCGCCGGCTACCGGAAAGCCGCATCCCCGTGATCGCGCCCGATAATCATCGCGGCGCCTATCTCGCCACCGCTCATCTGATCGGCAAGGGACATCGCCGGCTGGTCTTCTTCGGCGGCTCGTCCGACCTGGTGGTCTATCACGAGCGGCTTGGCGGATTTCGCGAAGCCTGCGAGACGCAGGGCATCGCCGCCCGCGACGCACTGGTCGTCGAGGGCGAGACCAGCCGCAGAGGTGGTATAGCGTGCCTGGAAACCGCTCTCGCTATGGCTGAGCCGCCGACCGCGGCGCTCTGCTTCAACGACGCTGTCGCCTTTGGCGCCATGCTGGCGCTGCGCAAGCGTAGGCTTGAGCCGGGAACTGATTTCGCCATCGTCGGTTTCGACGACGTGGCCGAGGCCGAGCATTACATGCCGGCGCTGACCAGCGTCGCGGTGGACTCGGCCGGCCTCGGCGAACGCGCCGCCCATGTCATGCTGAAAATGATCCAGTCGCGCACCACGCGGGCCGAGGACCATATCGGCGCGGTCAATCTGGTCGTCAGGGAAAGCTGTGGCCCGGATCGCCGCACCCGAAACAGGACGGCCGGTTCGGGGAGCATGAATTGAGCAAGGTCGTTTCGGCAGCGCAGGCAGCGGGCCTGATCAAGGACGGCATGGTCGTATCCGTGTCGTCGTCGAGCGGTCTCGGCTGTCCGGACGCGGTGCTTGCCGCGATCGGCGAACGCTTCGATGGGGAAGGCCACCCAAAAAATATCACCACACTTCACCCGATCGCCGCCGGCGACATGTACGGCATCAAAGGCATCGACCATCTGGCCAAGCCCGGCCTGCTGAAGCGTACTTTGTGCGGCTCCTACCCGTCCGGCCCCTCCTCTTCCGAACCGCCGCAGATCTGGAAGATGATCGGCGACAATTCGGTCGCCGCCTACAACGTGCCGTCCGGCATCCTGTTCGACATGCACCGCGAAGCGGCCGCCAAGCGGCCGGGCGTGCTGACCAAGGTCGGTCTCGACACCTTCGCCGACCCGCGCCACCAGGGCTGCGCCATGAACGCCGCCGCCAGCGAGCCGATCGTTTCGGTGCAGCAGTTCGACGGCGAGGAATGGCTCTATTTCCGCTCCATCGTGCCGCAGGTCTCGATCATCCGCGCCACGTCAGCCGACGAGCGCGGCAACCTCACCTATGAGCATGAGGGTGCCTATCTCGGCGGCCTCGAACAGGCACTCGCCGCCCGCAACAATGGCGGCATCGTTATCGCGCAGGTCAAGCGCGTCGTCGAAAACGGCACGCTGAAACCGCATGATGTGCGCGTGCCAGGCGTCCTGGTCGACCACATCGTCGTCGCGCCCGACCAGTTGCAGACGACGCTGACACCCTATGACCCGGCCATCTCCGGAGAAATTTTCCGGCCGCTGTCGAGCTTCCGCACGCCGGAGATGAACGTCCAGAAAGTGATCGCGCGCCGCGTCGCCATGGAGTTGCGCGACGGCATGGCCGTCAACATCGGCTTCGGTATTTCCGCCAATGTCCCTCGCATCCTTCTCGAGGAAGGACAGCACGGCAAGATTACCTGGGTGATCGAACAGGGCGCGGTCGGCGGCGTGCCGCTGCTCGACTTCAAATTCGGCTGTTCGTCGAACGCCGACGCCTTCATGCCCTCGCCGCACCAGTTCATCTATTTCCAGGCCGGCGGCTTCGACGCTTCGCTGCTGTCCTTCCTGCAGATCGATCGCCATGGCTCGGTCAATGTCTCGAAGCTTTCGGCGCGCCCGCATGTCACCGCCGGCGCCGGCGGCTTTGTCGACATCACCGCACGGGCGAGGAAGATCGTCTTCTCCGGCTTCTTCAACGCCGGCGCCAAGCTGTCTCTGGCCGATGGCGGTATCCGCATCGAGCAGGAGGGCAAGGTCAAGAAGGTGGTCAACGAGGTCGAGCACATCTCGTTTTCGGGGAAGCGCGCGGTCGCGCAGGGGCAGGACATCACCTATGTCACCGAGCGCTGCGTGATGAGGCTCACGCCGGAGGGCCTGGTCGTCACAGAACTCGCACCCGGCATCGATCTACAGCGCGATGTGCTGGCGCAGTCGGAAATCCCGTTGGGCGTTGCCAAGGACCTCAAGACGACACCGGCAGCCCTCTATCAGGAGCAACCGATAGGCCTGTCACTGAATGGCGGCGCCTCGCTCGGAGGCGCGCATGGCTGAGCCTCTCGTCACCTTCAAACAGGATGGCGCCCTCGGCATCGTCACGCTGCGCCGGCCGGAGAAATTCAACGCACTGGATATCCCCATGCTTCGCGCGCTCGAAACAGCGCTCGACGAAGCGGAAGCGGCCGACGGCGTGCGCGTCGTGCTCATCCGTGGCGAAGGCAAGGGCTTCTGCGCCGGCGGCGATGTCGAGGCGTGGGCGCGGATGAGTGCCGCCGATTTCCAGGTGCAATGGGTGCGCTATGGCCACCGCGTCTTCGACCGCTTGGCGCGGCTGCGGCAGCCGACCATCGCCGTCCTGTCCGGCCATGCGCTGGGCGGCGGCCTGGAGTTGGCTGTGGCTTGCGACTTCCGCGTGGCGGAAACACAAGTGAAACTGGGCTTCCCTGAAACTTCGATCGGTGTCGTGCCCGGCTGGTCAGGCACGCAGCGCGCCGTGCGCCGCTTCGGCGCGCAGACGGTGCGCCGCATGGCGCTCGGCGGCGAGATCTTTCTCGCCCCCGAGGCACTCGCTCTGGGCATCGTCGACCGGGTGGTCGCGACTGGCAAGGCATACGACGAAGCAAGGGCGTGGGCGGAAAAGATCGCCGAGCGCGGCCCGCTGGCGACCGAAGCCGCCAAGCTGATGATCGCGGTCGCCGAAGGCGAGGAAAGTGCCGCCGCCACCGAAGCGCTGGCCAGCGGCTTCATCGCCCTGACCGGAGATCTCAAGGCCGGCGTCGATGCCTTCAAGGCCAAGCAGAAGCCAGCCTTTTCGAGATCCTAGAGGAAAACAGATGAACGCCCCCCTCAAGATCGCCATGCCGGCCGAGGCGGCTGCGGCACCGAAAGCGTACAGACTGCTGATCGACGGCAAGCATGTCGATGCCCGCGACGGCCGCACGATTGCTCGAAATAGCCCCGGCCACGGCTTCACCGTCTCGCACTACGCGCAGGCCGGCGAGGCCGAAGTGGAAGCCGCTGTGCAGGCCGCCCACAAGGCGTTCGAGACCGGACCATGGCCGCGCATGAAGGCAGCTGAGCGTGCCGCGATCCTGCTCAAGGCGGCTGACCTGATCGAGGGCCGGCTGGAAGAGATCGCCCGGCTCGATGCACTGGAATCCGGCAAGCCGATCGCCCAGGCGCGCGGTGAGATTGGCGGCGCCGTCGATATCTGGCGCTACGCCGCCTCGCTCGCCCGCACGCTGCACGGCGAAAGCTATGCCAATCTCGGCGATGCCATGCTGGGCGTCGTGCTGCGCGAGCCGATCGGCGTCGTCTCGATCATCACGCCGTGGAATTTCCCGTTCCTGATCGTCAGCCAGAAACTGCCCTTCGCGCTCGCCGCCGGCTGCACGGCGGTGGTCAAGCCGAGCGAAATGACCTCGGCGTCGAGCTTTGTGCTCGGCGATATCCTGCTGCAGGCCGGCCTACCCCCCGGCGTCGTCAACATCCTGGCCGGCTTTGGTGCCGACGTCGGCGCGCCGATGGTCAGCCATCCCCTGGTCGAGATGGTCTCGTTCACCGGCTCGACCCGCGTCGGCAAGATGACGATGGCCTCGGCCGCGCAATCGCTGAAGAAAGTCTCGATGGAGCTCGGCGGCAAGAACGGTCAGGTCGTCTTCCCGGACGCCGACCTCGAAGCGGCCGCCGATGCGGCGGTGTTCGGCGGCTTCTTCAATGCCGGCGAGTGCTGCAATGCCGGCAGCCGGCTGATCGTGCACGAGGCGATCGCCGACGATTTTCTCAGCGCTGTCAAGGCGCTTACCGCCAGGGTTACGGTCGGCGATCCGCTCGATGACCAAACCAAGGTGGGCGCGATGATCTCGTCCGACCATCTGAAGAAGGTGGCCGGCTATGTTTCTGCGGCTGAAGGCGACGGCAGCCAGGTTTACAGCGGAGGCAAGCAATTGGCCTCCAATGTCGGCCAATATCTCGATCCCACCATCATTCGCGGCGTCACCGAGGATATGGCCATCGCCCGCGAAGAAGTGTTCGGCCCGGTGCTCTCGGTGCTGACATTTGAATCGATTGAAAAGGCGTTGCACATCGCCAACGACACGCCTTATGGTTTGTCGGCGGGCGTGTGGAGCGCCAGCATCGACACCTGCATGTCGGTGGCGCGTGGGGTGCGTTCGGGAACCGTTTGGGTGAACACGTTCATGGAAGGTTATCCCGAGCTGCCTTTCGGAGGCTACAAGCAGTCCGGTCTCGGACGCGAACTCGGCAAACGCGCCGTCGAGGACTATACCGAGGAAAAGACAATCCAGTTTCATCGCGGCCAGCGCACCGGGTGGTGGGTCGGCTGAGTTGAGAAGAACCCGGTGGGCTTCACCGGTCGTGTAATGCAACAAGGGAGGTAGTACATGTTGCGCAAACTGCTTATCGGAACCGCTCTCGCATCCGGCCTGGCTTTCGCGGCCCACGCCGAGGACGTCAAGGAAGTCCAGATGCTGCATTGGTGGACGTCGGGTGGCGAAGCGGCTGCTCTCAACGTCCTTAAGGGCGATCTGGCCAAGGAAGGCTATGCCTGGAAGGACGTGCCGGTGGCCGGCGGTGGCGGCGACGCCGCCATGACCGCGCTGAAGGCGATGGTCGCGGCCGGCAATTATCCGACCGCCTCGCAGATGCTCGGCTACACCGTGCTCGACTACGCCGCTGCCGGCGTCATGGGCGACCTGACCGAAACGGCGAAGAAGGAAGGCTGGGACAAGTCCGTTCCGGCAGCCCTGCAGAAGTTTTCGGTCTATGAGGGCAAGTGGGTCGCGGCTCCGGTCAACGTTCACTCGGTCAACTGGCTGTGGATCAACAAGGCCGTCCTGGACAAGATCGGCGGCACCGAGCCGAAGACCTTCGACGACTTCGTTGCCCTGCTCGACAAGGCCAAGGCGGCAGGGGTGATCCCGCTCGCTCTCGGCGGCCAGAACTGGCAGGAAGCCACCATGTTCGACTCGGTCGTGCTGTCGACCGGCGGACCTGAGTTCTACAAGAAGGCCTTCAATGACCTCGATGACGAGTCCCTGAAGTCCGACACGATGAAGAAGTCGTTCGATAACCTCGCCAAGCTCGTCACCTATGTCGACCCGAACTTCTCGGGCCGCGACTGGAACCTTGCCACCGCCATGGTCATCAAGGGCGATGCTCTTGTGCAGGTCATGGGCGACTGGGCCAAGGGCGAGTTCAACGCCGCCAAGAAAACGCCGGGCACCGACTTCCTGTGCTATCGCTTCCCGGGCACCGACGGCTCGGTGATCTACAACTCCGACATGTTCGGCATGTTCAATGTTCCGGACGACCGCAAGGCCGCCCAGGTCGCGCTGGCCACCGCCACCCTGTCGAAGAGCTTCCAGTCGGCCTTCAACGTCGTCAAGGGTTCGGTTCCGGCTCGTACCGACGTTCCGGACACCGACTTCGACGCGTGCGGCAAGAAGGGCATCGCCGACCTGAAGGCAGCTAACGAAGGCGGCACGCTGTTCGGCTCGCTGGCCCAGGGCTATGGCGCGCCCCCGGCGGTCGCCAATGCCTATAAGGATGTCGTCTCCAAATTCGTCCATGGTCAGATCAAGACCTCGGACGAAGCCGTGACCGAGCTGGTCAAGGCGATCGACGACGCCAAGTAAGCGCCACGCGCCAAAAACGCCTTCCCCGCTCCGGCGGGGAAGGCCCAGATCCGCGAACTTATGTCTGCGAAGCTGGTTGGCCGCGAGTCGACGGGAGGAGCCCCATGAGCACGGTAGCGACAAGCCAGATCAAGCTGACGCCGGAGCATGCGCGGCCACGCGCCTCGGTGCGCTCACGCCTGCAGGACGCATTGCCGAAGATCGTGCTGGCGCCCAGCTTCGCCATCACCATCGTCTTCGTCTACGGCTTCATCCTGTGGACGATCTATTTGTCCTTCACCAATTCCAAGACCTTTCCATCCTATGTCCTAACCGGCTCGCGCGCCTATCAGCGACTGTGGGGCTGGACCTTCGACACCGACCCGCCCTCGAGCTGGTACACGTCGATCACCAATATGGGTATTTTCGGTTTCCTCTACATCGCAATCTGCCTGGCGCTCGGCCTGTTCCTGGCCATCCTGCTCGACCAGAAGATCCGCGGCGAAGGCGTGCTGAGGCCGATCTATCTCTACCCGATGGCGCTGTCCTTCATCGTCACCGGCGTCGCCTGGAAATGGTTCCTCGATCCCGGCCTCGGCCTCGAGCAGACCTTGCATCAATGGGGCTGGACGAGCTTCCATTTCGACTGGATCAAGAACAAGGATTTCGTCATCTACACGGTGGTCATTGCCGGCGTCTGGCAGGCCTCCGGCTTCATCATGGCGATGTTCCTGGCCGGCCTGCGCGGCATCGACGGCGAGATCATGAAGGCGGCGCAGATCGACGGCGCCACCACCTTCCAGCTCTACCGCCGCATCGTCATCCCGCTGCTGCGGCCGATCTTCCTGTCGGCCTTCATCGTGCTCGCGCACCTCGCCATCAAGTCCTACGATCTGGTCGTGGCGCTGACCAGCGGCGGCCCCGGCGGCTCGGCCTGGCTGCCATCCAACTTCATGTATGAGTACACGTTCAAGCGCAACGAAATGGCCGTCGGCTCGGCCAGCGCCGTGATCATGCTGATGACCATCGTCGCAATCATCGTGCCGTATCTCTATTCGGAACTGCGGGAGAAGCCGCGATGAGCGCCGTCACCACTCCCGCCCGCCAGGCCTCCGGCGGCGTCAACGTCAAGGTTATCAACCGCATCGTCATCTACGGGCTGCTGGCGCTGTTTGCGCTATTTTATCTGATGCCGCTGTTCGTCATGCTGGTGACCTCGTTCAAGACCATGGACGAGATCCAGAACGGCAACATGCTGGCGCTGCCCAGGGCGCCGACCTTCGATCCGTGGCTGAAGGCCTGGGGCGAGACCTGCGTCGGCCTCACCTGCGCCGGCATCAAGGGCTATTTCTGGAACTCCATCAAGATGGTGGTCCCGGCCGTCCTGATCTCGACGATGCTCGGCGCGCTCAACGGCTACGTGCTGACCAAGTGGCGTTTTCGCGGGGCAACGCTGGTGTTCGGGCTGATGCTGTTCGCCTGCTTCATCCCGTTCCAGTCGGTGCTGCTGCCGATGGCGACCATCCTCGGCAGTCTCGGCCGCTTCGGCGTCACGCTGCAGAATGCAACGGGAACCAGCTTTGGCCTAGGCAACCCGACGGTCAACCTCGTCTTCGTCCACGTCGTCTACGGCATCGGCTTCACCACGCTGTTCTTCCGCAACTACTATGAGGCGTTCCCGACCGAACTGGTCAAGGCGGCACAGGTCGACGGCGCCTCCTTCTTCCAGATCTTCCGGCGCATCATGCTGCCGAATTCAATGCCGATCTTCGTCGTCACGGTGATCTACCAGTTCACCAACATCTGGAACGACTTCCTGTTCGCCTCGGCTTACGCCGGCACCGGCGACGCGATGCCGATGACGGTGGCGCTCAACAACGTCGTCAACACCTCGACCGGCGTCGTCGAATACAACGTCAACATGGCCGCCGCGATGATCGCGGCACTGCCCACCCTTCTCGTCTATGTGCTCGCCGGCCGCTACTTCGTGCGTGGTCTCATGGCTGGCGCCGTCAAAGGATGATCTGATGGCTTTTCTGGAAATTGATGGTCTGAGAAAGCGCTTCGGCCAGGTCGAGATCCTCAAAGGGATCGATGTCGAACTCGAGAAAGGCGGCTTCCTGGTGCTGGTCGGCCCTTCCGGCTGCGGCAAGTCGACCTTGCTCAACACCATCGCCGGCCTGGAGACGATCACGTCTGGCGAAATCCGTGTCGACGGCCGCACCATCAACGATCTGCACCCCTCCAAGCGCGACATCGCCATGGTGTTCCAGAGCTATGCGCTCTACCCGAACATGACGGTGGCCGGAAACATCTCCTTCGGCATGGAGATGCGCGGCGTGCCGGCGGCGGAGCGCCAGAAGGCCATCGACAAGGTGGCCAAGGTGCTGCAGATCGGCCACCTCTTGCAGCGCAAGCCGAGCCAGCTTTCGGGCGGCCAGCGCCAGCGCGTCGCCATGGGCCGGGCGCTGGTGCGCGACCCCAAACTGTTCCTGTTCGACGAGCCGCTGTCCAACCTCGACGCCAAGCTGCGCGTCGACATGCGCATCGAGATCAAGCGTCTGCACGCCACCACCGGCACCACCATCGTCTACGTCACCCACGACCAGATCGAGGCGATGACGCTGGCCACCAAGATCGCTGTCATGCGCGATGGCGAGGTGCAGCAGTTCGGCACCCCGGCCGAGATCTACAACAACCCGAGCAATCTCTTCGTCGCCGATTTCATGGGCTCGCCGGCGATGAACCTGATCCCGGCGACCATCGGCACGTCAGGCAATGCGCTGTCGGTCGTGCTGCAGCGCGAGGCGCGCGAGCCGATCTCGCTGCCGATGGCGAATGCACCGGCCGGCCTGTCGGCATTCCAGGGCAAGCCGATTATCTTCGGTGTCCGCCCCGAAGCCCTGACCGATCCGGAAGGTGCCGAGCGCAACGCCTCGCACATCGCAACCGCCGACTGTCACATCGAGGTCGTCGAACCGGCCGGCTCGGATACCTTCGCCGTCACCAATCTCGGCGGCAAGGGCGTGGTGGCGCGGCTGCGCGCCGATGCCAACATCCAGCCGGGCACCAACACGCCGCTCGCCTTCAACCTGACCAAGGCGGTGTTCTTCGATCCGGCGACCGAGACCCGTATTCGCTAATGTATGTCGCCCAAAAGTGGATCCGGTTTTGGGGCAACGACATGCATCAAAACAAGAAACTAAAGCGCGTCGGGACGCGATTTAGGCCATGACAAATCCGGACATCGTCATCATCGGCTCCGGCATTGGCGGCGCCACGATCGCCTCCGGCCTTGCCGGCAGCGGCGCCTCGATCCTGATGCTGGAACGCGGCGAGCCGTTGCCGGCGACACCGCACGCGCGCGACACACGCTCGATCTTCGTCGACGGCCATTACAGGCCGAAGGAGATGTGGCGTGAGGCGGGTGGTGCCGCCTTCAACCCCGGCAATTACTACTATGTCGGCGGCAATTCGAAGTTCTATGGCGCGGTGCTGATCCGCTACCGCAAGGAGGACTTTGCGGCCATGGAGCATTTCGGCGGCGTCTCTCCGGCCTGGCCGTTCACCTATGACGAATTCGAGCCCTGGTATTCGAAAGCCGAACAGCTGTTTCGCGTGCGCGGTGCACTGGGCGAGGATCCCACCGAGCCGTTCCATTCGGTCCCCTATGCCTACAAGCCGGTGCCCGACGAGGCACCGATCGCCCGCGCCCGCGCCGAGCTGAAAAACCTTGGCCTGCATCCGGCCTCGCTGCCGCTCGGTGTCGACATCGAAACCTGGCTGAACGAGGGCAAGACCGGCTGGGACGCGTTTCCCAACACCGGCCAGGGCAAGGTCGACGCGCAGACCGGTCCGCTGACGGCGGCGCTGACCGACCAGAACATTCGGCTCGAGACTGGCGCTTGCGTCGAATATCTCGAAGCCTCGGCGGACGGCACGACGATATCAGCCATTCACTACCGCCAGAATGGCGAGTTGAAGAAAGTATCACCGAAGCTGGTCATCCTCTCAGCCGGCGCGGTCAATTCCGCAGTCATCCTGCTGCGCTCGCCCTCTCCTGATGGCAAAGGCCTGGCCAACCGGTCCGACCAGGTCGGCCGCAATTTCATGAACCACAATTCGAGCGCCATGCTGGCGATCGACCCGCGCCGCCGCAACGATGCCGTGTACCAGAAGACGCTGATGCTGAACGACTATTACCTGTCCGGCGGCAAGGGCGGCAAGCCGCTCGGCAACGTCCAGCTGCTCGGCAAGATCGACGGCAACATGCTGCAGGCCAATGTCAGGTACACGCCAAAATTCGCGCTTGATTTCATGGCCGGCCACGCCGTCGACTGGTACCTGATGTGCGAGGACCTGCCGGATCCCGAAAGCCGCATCATGGTTGATGGCAAGGACATCGTCATGCAATGGCGGCGCTCCAACATGCAATCGCTCGACGGGCTGACCAAGGTGATGCGCGAAAACTTCCGCGCCTGCGGTTATCCCATCGTTCTCTCGCGCCCCTTCGACAAGCGCACGCCGTCGCACCAATGCGGCACGATAAAGATGGGCGACGATCCGGCGACGGCGGCGCTCGATCCGTTCTGCCGCTCATTCGATCACCGGAACCTGTTTGTCGTTGACGCCGGCTTCCTGCCGAACTCGGCGGCGGTCAATCCGGCATTGTCGATCGCCGCGCAGGCGCTGCGTGTCGCCGATCACATCCATAAGACGGACCTCGCCGCATGACCCGCCCCTCCGCCATCGTCACCGGCGGCGCGCGCGGCATTGGGCTTGCCTGCGCCCAGGCACTGGCGGATGCCGGCTTCGATATTCTGGTCGTCGACCTTGCCGAAACGGCCGCTGACGGACTTGCCACCGACATCACCAAGCGTGGCGCGAAGTTCGCCTACGTCCAGTCCGACATCGCCGATCTCGCAAGCCACACCGTACTTGTCGATACCGCGATGCGCGCCTTCGGCCGCATCGACTGCCTGGTCAACAATGCCGGCATCGGCGCCGTGGTGCGCGGTGACCTCCTGGACCTCAAACCGGAGAACTTCGACCGCACAATGGGCATCAACCTGCGCGGCACCGTCTTCCTCAGCCAGGCTGTCGCCAAGGCGATGCTGGCCACTTCGGGCGATCAGAGATCGATCATCACCATCACCTCGGTCAGCGCCGAAATGGCGTCGCCGGAGCGGCCGGATTACTGCATCTCGAAAGCCGGGCTTTCGATGTGGGTGAAGAACCTGGCGCTGCGGTTGGCGCCCGAAAACATCGGCGTGTTCGAGGTGCGGCCCGGCATCATCCGCACCGACATGACTTCAGGCGTGACCGCCAAATACGATGCCCTCATCGACAGTGGACTGGTGCCGGCCAAACGCTGGGGCGAAGCATCGGACATCGGTGCGGTGGTGGCGACGCTCGCCGGCGGCAGGCTCGGCTTTTCGACCGGCTCGATCATCAATGTCGATGGCGCCCTCTCCGTGCCGCGACTATAAGTGGACAGTGTCATGACCGACTACATCATCGTGGGCGCCGGTCCGGCCGGCTGCGTTCTGGCCAACCGATTGAGCGAGGATCCGGCAAATTCGGTCCTGCTGCTGGAAGCCGGCGGCAAGGACTGGCATCCCTATATCCACATGCCTGCCGGCTTTGCCAAGATGACCAAGGGTATTGCTTCCTGGGGCTGGTCGACCGTGCCGCAGAGTCATATGAAGGACCGCGTCTTCTGGTACACGCAGGCTAAGGTGGTCGGCGGCGGCTCGTCCATCAATGCCCAGATCTACACGCGCGGCAACGCCCGCGACTACGACGACTGGGAGAAGGAAGAAGGCCTCGCCGGCTGGGGCTATCGCGATGTATTGCCCTATTTCAAGCGCGCTGAGAACAACCAGCGCTACGCCAACGATTTTCACGGTGACCAGGGCCCGCTCGGCGTCTCGAACCCGATTGCGCCGCTGCCGATCTGCGAGGCCTATTTCCGTGCCGGGCAGCAGATGGGCATCCCCTTCAACCCGGACTTCAACGGCGCTGCCCAAGAAGGCGTCGGCTATTACCAGCTGACCCAGAAGGATGCCCGGCGCTCGTCCGCTTCAGTCGCCTATTTGAGGCCGATCCGCGCCCGCAAGAACCTGACCGTCCGAACCGATGTGCTGGTGACGCGCATCGTCGTCCAGAAGGGCCGCGCCATCGGCGTCGAAATTGTCGACAGACCGGGCGGCGAGAAGAAAATCCTGCGCGCCGAGCGCGAGGTGATCGTCTCGTCCGGCGCCATCGGCTCGCCGAAACTCTTGATGCAGTCGGGCATCGGCCCCGCCGACCATCTGAAGTCGGTCGGCGTCACGCCGGTGCACGACCTGCCCGGCGTCGGCTCCAACATGCAGGACCATCTTGATCTGTTCGTCATCGCCGAATGTACGGGCGATCACACCTATGACAACTACGCCAAGCTGCACCGCACGGCCTGGGCCGGCCTGCAGTATCTGCTGCTGAAGAAAGGGCCGGTGGCCTCCAGCCTGTTCGAGACCGGCGGCTTCTGGTACGCCGACCCGACCGCCGCCTCGCCCGACATCCAGTTTCATCTCGGCTTGGGTTCCGGCATCGAAGCCGGCGTCGAGAAGCTGAAAAACCCTGGCGTCACCCTGAACTCGGCTTTCCTGCGTCCGCGTTCGCGCGGCACGGTGCGGCTGAAGAGTGCCGACCCGGCCGACCACCCGCTGATCGATCCGAACTATTGGTCCGATCCCTATGACCGCGCCATGTCGATCAAGGGGCTGCGGCTGGCCCGCGAGATCATGCGGCAGAAGGCGCTTGCCCCTTACGTGCTGCGCGAGGTGCTGCCCGGCCCGTCACTCGCCAGCGACGACGAGCTGTTCGACTATGCCTGCCGCAGTTCCAAGACCGACCACCATCCGGTCGGCACCTGCCGCATGGGCCATGATGATATGGCTGTCGTGACGCCGGATCTGCGGCTGCGCGGCATCGAGGGCCTGCGCGTCTGCGACGCCTCGGTGATGCCGCGCGTGCCTTCATCCAACACCAATGCGCCGACCATCATGGTCGGTGAAAAGGGCGCCGACCTGGTCCTTGGCCGCGAGCCGCTGCCGCCGGCGGTGTTTTCCGGAAACCGGGCTGCTTAGCCACTGAGGAGTAAGACATGATCAGGCACTGTGTTTTCGTCAAGCTGCGCAACGATGTCGACGCCACCGAGCGCACGGCGATCCATGCCGATCTCGAGGCGCTGCGACAGGTGATCGACGGCATGGACGCAGTAAAATTCAGCGCCAATGTCAGCCCGGAGCCGTTCGCACGCGGCTTCACCCACGGCTTCACCATCGATTTCCGCGATGCTGCCGCGCGCGATGCCTATCTTGTGCATGAAGCGCACCAGCGCGCCGGCGCGCGCCTGGTCGCTGCCCTGGAAGGCGGCACGGACGGACTGCTGGTGTTTGATCTCGAAATCTAAACCTACCCTCAAGCCACGATCGAGTTCATCGACAGATGGCACCGGTCGGTCTCATCGCACCTTCCGCCATTCCTGCGGGCGTTCGATCAAATGAGCCACGCGAAAACGTGACCACCGGTCTTCCCTGAACTGGCCGATAATTCCCCCCATCGATGATGATGGAGGAAGATTTGCCCCTTAATTCGCAGCAGAAGAAGACCGTCCTTGCCTCATTCCTGGGCTGGACGCTCGATGCTTTCGATTTCTTCCTTCTGACATTCCTGCTCACCGATATCGCGACCGAATTCCACGCCGACGTGCCCGCGGTCTCCAAGGCGCTGTTCCTGACCTTGGCGACACGCTTCATCGGCGCGTTCTTCTTCGGCATGCTTGCCGACAAATACGGGCGCAAGCCGATCCTCATGCTCAACATCGTCAGCTATTCGGTGATTGGCGCGCTGGCCGCCTTCTCGCCCAATCTCGGCATATTCCTCGCCCTGCGTGCTTTGTTCGGCATCGCCATGGGCGGCGAATGGGGGCTTGGCAGTTCGCTGGCCATGGAGTCCATTCCGCCGAGCGCACGCGGCATGGTCTCCGGCATCCTGCAATGCGGCTATCCGGCCGGCTATCTGCTGGCGGCGGTGGTCTATGGTCTGCTCTATCAGCAGACGATCGGCGGCTACACGATCGGCTGGCGTGCCATGTTCCTGCTCAGCTTCGTGCCGGCGCTGATCGTGCTCTTCATCCGCTCGCATGTGCCGGAATCGCCGGCCTTCGTCGAAGCGCAGAAGACCGCGAGACCGGGCATGTGGGAAACCCTGCAGAAACACTGGGGCGTCGCGCTCTATGCCGTCGTGCTGATGATGTTCTTCAATTTCTTCAGCCATGGCACGCAGGATCTTTATCCGACCTTCCTGAAGAAGCAGCATGGCTTTGATCCGCACACAGTGAGCTGGATCACCATCGTTGCCAATATCGGCGCCATCGTCGGTGGCCTGGCATTCGGCGCGCTGTCGGAGAAGATCGGCCGCGTCAACGCCATCACGCTGGCATGCCTGATCGCCTTGCCGTCTATTCCGCTGTGGGCCTACAGCACCACGCCGTTCATGCTCGCCATCGGCGCCTTCGTCATGCAGGTCGCGGTCCAGGGTGCCTGGGGCGTCATCCCCGTGCACCTCAACGAGCTTTCGCCCGGCGCGGTGCGGGCGACCTTGCCCGGCTTTATCTATCAGGCGGGCAATCTCGCCGCGTCCTATGGCGGCCCCTATCAAGCAGGAATCGCTGAAAGCGCCGGAGGCAGCTATGGCTATGCCCTGGCGCTGTTCGCAGGCGTGGTCGCCGTCTGCATCATCATCGTCATCCGCTTCAGCCCGGAACGACGTGGCCAGGTGATGACGGTCCTGACCTGAGCGGCGCCTAACCAAGCCTCAGCGCGACGACGCCGGCCACGATGCTGAGCGCGGCAGCACCGCGCCAGCCGGTCATTTTTTCGCCGAGAGCGAAGACCGAGATCATCATGGCAAACAGGATCGAGGTTTCACGCAGCGATGCCACCGAAGCGATCGGCGCCTTGGTCATCGCCCACATGACGATCCAGTAGGCGGCACCGCTGAGCACGCCGGTGAACAGCCCTGCCTTCCAGTCGCGCGCCAGCACCGGCAGCGCCTTCGGCCCGCGGAAGATGAGGCACAGCACCAAGGCGCCAAAAGCATCGCAGATGAACAGCCAGGCTGCATAGCTCTGCGCGGTTGCCGCCAGCCGCGCGCCGCTGCCGTCGGACAGCGTGTAACTGGCAATGAAGATGGAGGTGCCCAGCGCGAAGCCGACCGCGCGCAGATTGAGCTTCTCCAGATGCGCGCCGCCACGAAACGACATCACCAGCGTGCCGGCCGACAACAGGAAGATGCCGAGCATGGCGAACGGGCCGGGGATTTCGGCAACGACGAACATGCCGCCAAAGGCCGAGAGCAGAGGTGCGGTGCCCCGCGCCAGCGGATAGGTCTGGGCGAAATCGCCGGCCTTGTAGGCGCCGATCAGGAACGTCCGGTAGCCCATGTGGAAAATGACGGAGGCGATGATGTAAGGCCACACTTCCGCCTTCGGCACTTCGACGAAAGGCAGCACCACGAGTGCCGCCGCGCCCATGCCGAGCGTCATCAGCGTGATCGACAGGAAGCGGTCGAGATGCACCTTGACCAGCGCGTTCCAGATCGCGTGCATGGCGGCGGCGGCAAGCACTGCGAAGAAGACGAAAAGCGTCATGTGGCAATGCCGGGCGTTTCCAGGTCGATGTCGACCCGCAGCGGAAAATGATCCGACGCAACCTCGCCGATGTCGGCACTGATCGAACGCACCCGCCCGGCGAACATGCCGCCGACGAAACAATGGTCGAGCCGGCGTTTTGCCAGCCTGCCGTCGATGGTCTTCACATGGGTGTGGAAGTCCGGAACCGGCTCCCCGGCAACGGCGGCGGCATCGACGAAACCGTCAAGATAGGCGGCACCCCGATGGTAGGGCGTGCTGCCGACGATGCGGCGATATTCGGCGCTGCCCGGCTCCATGTTGAAGTCACCCATCCAGATCGCCGCCAGCGGGTTTTCCGGCTCCGCTTCGCCGCTGGTCCAGTTGCGCGTGGGCTCGTCGTCGACGCCGCTCCACGGCCCGCCATCGGACGGTGCCCGGCGATGCTCGGCCAGGAGATAGTCGATCTGCTCCAGCCGCTCCTCGGCCGCGATGTGGGCGAGATGCAGCGACAACACCCGCACCGGCCCTGCCGGCGTGCGGATCATGCATTCAAGCGCGGCGTTGCGGGTGTTGAGCGGCCGCTGCGTGCGGCGCATCGGCAGCGCATGCAGCCGCGACCAGACGATCGGCAGTTTCGACAGCACCATGGTGCCGAACTGGCGGCGCCGATTGACCAGACGGCCGTCGCGCCTTTCGCTGGCATCCATGTCGAAGGCCGGGCCGAAAACCCAGTGATGTTCGGGCAGCAGACGGGAAAGCAACTCCGGCTGATCGTCGAAATTGCTGCGCTGCCAATTCCGCTCCACCTCTTGCAGCGCAATGATGTCGGCGCCGGCAACGATGCGCGCGGCGCGCGAAAGATCGTAGCGGCCGTCGCCGCCGAACCCGTACTGGATGTTGTAGCTGACCAGCTTCATTGCTTATCCGGCTCAATTTCGTGTTGGCAGTAGCGGTTCGATGCCACGGTTGCAATGTGCAGGAGAATGGACGTGGCTTGGACCAGCCTTGCTTCACCGGGATCATGCACCGATCCCGAAGCACTTCGGTATCTTCCGTGCGCCGGAAAACGGCGTGCGATGCCTTAAGTATTCAGCGGCTGGAACCGGCCGGGTGGCGACGCCGCCAGTTCGGTCCAGTCGATCTCTTCCTCAAGGCGATGATAAGCTTCGTCGCCAATCGTCCCGTTGCGGCGCAATTCCTCCAGCGCGTCGCGCTGGCTCTTGATCGCATAAAGACGCAAGCGGTCATATTCGGTCGCCGCCTGGGCATCGTCGGGATTTTTGGCGATCTTGCGTTGAGCGGCATATTGCTCGCGCACCGCGGCCGCCGCGTCCGATGTCTTGCCGCCCAATATGTCGAGCGCGGCCTGCATGACCACGACGCGTGCCTGCGCAACCTCGCGGTCGACCGTTTCGTCAGGGTCGAGATTTAGCAGGCGCAGCAGCGGCTTCAGGCTCATGCCTTGCAGCACCAGCGTGCCGAGCACGACCGTGAAGGCAGCGAGCACGATCGGGTCGCGGGCCGGGAATTCAGCCGGCAGGGCGAATGCCGCCGCAAGCGTCACCAAACCGCGCATCCCGCACCAGCCGATCAGCACGCCGCCCCGAAACGACGGAGCGTCACGCTGACGATCAGCTCCGCCGGAACGGTCAAACCACCTGATGATCGCGCCGCACCCCAGCACCCAGATGAGGCGTGAGACGATGACGATGGCAAGCACTGTCCCGGCCAGGACGAACGCATCGGTCTGCCCCTGCCCGGCAAGCCGGCCGACGATCGTACGCGCCTGCAGGCCCATCAGCACGAAAGCCAGGACATTGAGCACGAACACCGCCGTTTCCCAGACCGAATAAGAGCTGATGCGGTTTCTGGCCGGCATGCGGCGCGGCGCGGTGCGGGCGATCGTCATGGCATAGACGACTATGGTGATGATGGCCGACAGTCCGATCCTGTCGGCCAGGATCCAGACCCCGAATGTGCCGGCAAATTGCACCACGGTGCCGCTCGCCGGGTCCTCGATCCGGCCCAGCGTTATCAGAGACACCCGGCCAAGCAGGTAGCCGGCCGCAAGACTGCCGAGCGTGGACAGCAGGATCATCGGAACGGCGCTGCTCAGCAGAATGGAACCTGCTGCCGCCGAAATCGCCATCCGGTAAATCAGCAACGCGGTGGCGTCGTTGAGCAGGCTCTCGCCCTGCAGAATGGCAGTGATGCGGTGCGGCACCTTGAACTGGCCAAGCACGGCCGATGCCGCAACCGCATCGGGCGGCGCCACGATGGCGCCAAGCGCTATGGCTGCGGCGATCGGCAGGCCTGCCATCGCCCAGCCGGCAAGCGCAACCGTCGCTGTCGTGAAAAGGACGGCGCCAAGCGCCAGCAGCACAAGCGGCACCCTGTAACGGTTGAGATCGCGCAGCGAGGTATCATAGGCGGCATCGAGCAGCACCGGCGCGATGAACAGGGCTAGCGCCAGTTCCGGATCGATCTCTATGGTCGGCACGCCAGGCACGAAGGCGATGGCCACCCCTGCCAGCGCCAGCAAAGAGGGATAGGGAACCTGCACGCGCCGCGACAGCGCCGTCAGCGCAACGGCGATCAACAGCAGAACGAGTGTCAGTTCGAAAAGCGCCATGGCCTGTTATAGCCGGGAAGCGAGACGCTGGCAGTGGCAAAGCGGCTGGAAACTGTTGATTGGCCAGCAAGCTCGAGCCGATGGGAATATGCCTCGAATTGCCTTTCGCCGATGCCCTGCCAAATCGACAAATGCGCCGACCGCACTGACATCGAAATCACCGATAGAGGGCTCGCTTAAACCCTGCATTGCAGCCCATGCCACGCGGACGGAAGCATCCTCCCGTCTTCGCAGACCGGGATGCAGCCATTCATTTTGAACAAGCGCATCAGCCTAGTGAAGCACCAGCATATCGCTCGACGAGAACGAGATCTCGGCCTTTTCACCGACTGCGGGGGGCGGTGTCGCCGGGCTGTTGAAGGTGTCGAGCGAGACCGTGTTGCCGCCGATGCCGACACGAACCCGGATGACCGAGCCGAGGAAATGCACCTCGGATATCTCTCCCGAAAGGCTGGAATCGCGGCCGGGCTGTCGTCCGAGCGAGATTGCCTCAGGCCGCAACGCCAGCGACAGCGTGTCGCCTGACTTGGAACCGTTGAGCTTGCCCTTAAGCGAGACCTGTTCGGAATTGACCCGCACCGTGCCTGCAGCCGCATCGGTGACGGTGCCTTCCAGCACGTTCAGCGTGCCGACGAAATTGGCGACAAACTTGGTCGCCGGGCGGTTGTAGATCTCGAACGGCGTGCCGACCTGCTCGGCCTTCCCGCCATACATGACGGCGATGCGGTCGGAGATCGACAGCGCCTCTTCCTGGTCGTGCGTCACGAAAATGGTTGTGATGCCGAGCTTCTTCTGGATCGAGCGGATTTCCTCGCGCAGCGACACACGCACCTTGGCATCGAGCGCCGACAGCGGCTCGTCGAGCAGCAAGAGCTTCGGCTTCGGCGCGATGGCGCGGGCCAGCGCGATGCGTTGCTGCTGGCCGCCCGAGAGCTGGTAGGGATAGCGATCCGCCATCTGCGGCAGCTTGATGATGCCGAGCATCTCGGCGACGCGGGCATCGATATCGGCCCTCGGCATGCCGGCGACCTTCAGGCCGAAGCCGATATTCTGCGCCACGGTCAGGTTCGGGAACAGCGCATAGGCCTGGAACACCATGCCGACATTGCGCTGGTTGGGCTTCAGCCTCGTAATGTCCTTGCCGCCGACGACGATCGTGCCCGCGCTCGGCTCCTCGAAACCGGCGACCATGCGCAACACGGTGGTCTTGCCGCAACCGGACGGACCGAGGAAGGAGACGAATTCACCACGCTCGACGTCAAGATTGAAATCCTCCACGACCGTGGTGGCGCCGAAGGATTTTCGAACGTGCTGGATGGAGAGGAAGGGGTCGGCCATGGCGTTCTTCTTTCGATCAGTACTTTTCGATCAGTTGGGACGGTTCGCGGATCTCGGCGCGAAGCGGGACAGTATCTGGATCAGCGACATGCAGCCCCAGGTGATGGCGAAGGCGATGATGGCAAGTGCCGCCGGCTCATAGGCGCGGTTGGCACCAATATTCTGCAGATAAGGGCCGAAGGCAGGCCGGTTGAGCAGGCTGGCCATGGTGAATTCGCCGATGACGATGGCGAAGGTGAGGAAGGCGCCCGAGAGCACCGCGATCAGCACGTTGGGCAGGATGACACGGGTGATGATGGTGCCCCAGCCAGCCCCAAGGATCTGGGCCGCTTCCGTCAAAGTGCGCACGTCGATTGTGCGAAGCCCGGTGTCGACGGCGCGATACATATAGGGCAGCGCCAGTGTCGCATAGCCGATGACCAACAAGGCATTGGTGCCTGTATCGGTCGCCAGAAACGGCAGCGGCGAATTCGACCCGTACATTCTGATGTAGCCGAAGACGATGACGATGGCTGGGATAACCAGCGGCAGCAGGGTAATGAACTCGACGATCGGCCGCAATTGCGGCAGCCGAAGCCGGATCCAATAAGCGGCGGGCACCACGATCAGCACACCGAGAATGATGGTGAAAACGGCGGCCAGTACCGAATAGCCGAAGGTGGCCTGGAAACGGGCGTCGCCCAACACGACCTTGTAGGCGTCGAAGGAGTACTCCCCGCGCCGCATGCGCATCGAGAACTCCACGGTCGCGATCAGCGGGATGAAAAAGTAGGCCGCGCCAAGAGCGAAGACGAGCCAGGCCCAGAACTTTCCCGACTTCATTTCAGCCACCTCTCGGAACGGGTCCGGAACCAGATGTAGAACACATTGGCAAGACCGGTGATGACGATCATGCCGAAGGCGATGGCATAGCCGAGATGGGCATTGTGCAGCACATCTCCACGGATCTGTGCATAAAGCAGGATCGGCACGATGTTGAGCGACGAGCCGGTCAGCGCATAGGCGGTGGCGATGGCGCCGAAGGCGTTGGCGAACAACAGGATCACGGTGCCGAGGAAACTCGGCCAGATCACCGGAATGACCACCATGCGCCAGTACTGGGACATGGTCGCGCCCAGCGTCGCGGCTGCCTCGCCCCATTCCTTCTTCAGCCCGTCGATGGCTGGCACGATGATCACCACCATCAGCGGTATCTGGAAATAGACATAGGTCAGTGTCAGGCCCCAGAATGACAGGATGTTGAAGCCATGCGCGTAGATGTTAAGGCCGAACACGGTGTTCAGGATCACCGTTGCAAGGCCGAGGCGGCCGAGCGTGGCGAGGAAGGCAAAGGCCAGCGGCACGCCGGCAAAATTGGAGGCCACGCCGGAAAACGTCAGTGTCGCCGAACGTATCCAGTCCGGCAGGCCACCGCGCACGATGGCAATGGCAATCGCCAGGCCCGCGAATGCGCCAATCAGCGATGAAGCAAGACTGATCTTGATAGAAATCCAGTAGGCGGCAACGATGGACGGTTGCGCCAGCGCTGCGATGTTTTCGAGAGTGAATTCGCCGGCATCGTTCTGGAATGCACCCAGCATCAGATAGAGCGTGGGCAGGATGAGGAACATGATGGCGAAGATGAAGAACGGTGCAACCCCAAGCCACTGGGTCGGCAGCCGCATGCTGCGTGCCTCGGCGGGAGGCGCGGTCTTCCCGGTAACAGCGTGGTCGGACAATGAGATATCGGTCATGCGCCGGCTACCGTCTTCGAGAGAAGGACCGGGCGGCCGCGAGGCCGCCCGGCATGCTGTGAATTACTTGACGTTGGCGCCGACGACGGCATCCCAGTTCTTGGTGATGGCTTCCTTGGACTTGCCCTGCTCGTCAAGCGTCGGGAACACGGCGGAAGCATAGGCTTCGGCCGGCGGCAGCTTGGCGAGGATGTCAGCCGGGATCTTGCCGTTCTTGGCGAGATCGTTGAAGCGGATCGGGTGGCAATAGCCTTTCAGCCAGCCGATCTGGCCTTCGTCCGAGTAGAGGTATTCGAGCCAGAGCTTGGCTGCATTCGGATGCGGCGCGTAGGCGCTGATCGCCTGCACATAGACACCGGCGACAACACCGGTCTTCGGCACGACGACGTCGACGGGCGGATTGCCCTTCAGCGTGTCGCGGCCGGCGAGCGCGTTGTAGTCCCAGGTGACGAGGATCGGGGTCTGGCCCTGGGCTAGCGTCGCGGCCTTGCCGATGACCGGCACGAAATTGCCGGCGGCATTGAGCTTCTTGAAGAAGTCGAGGCCCGCGGTGCCGGCAGCCTCACCGGCGGCGGCGCCTGACGACAGGCCGGCGGCATAAACCGCCTGGATCGCCTGGTTCGAGGCACGCGGATCACCGGCAAGGGCTACCGAGTTGGCGAATTCCGGCTTCAGCAGGTCGGCCCAGTCGGCCGGAGCTTCCTTGACGAGGTCCTTGTTCACCTGGAAGGAAAGCACGCCGTAATAGTCGCCGGTCCAGAAGCCTTCGGCATCCTTGGCGCTGTCGGGGATCGAGTCCCAGGTCGACACCTTGTAGGGCTGGATCAGGCCATCGGCCTTGGCGGTCGGACCGAAGGACAGGCCGACGTCGATGACGTCAGGCGCCTGCGGGCCCTTGTTGTCTTTGTTGGCCTTGATCGCCTCGATCTCGTCGCCGGAACCGGCATCGGGATTGAGTTCGTTGACGGTGATTTCCGGATACTTCGCCTTGAAGCCGGCGATGACGTCGCCGTAACCGCACCAGTCATGCGGCAGCGCGATGGTGGTGAGCTGGCCTTCCGCCTTGGCGGCCTTGACGAGATCGTCCAGCGAATCCGCGGACGAAATCACCGTCGACGCGAAAAGCGCCGCGGCCGAAAGGGAAAGCACTTTCCCCGTGAATTTGAACATGTGTTCTCTCCGTTGAACTGACGCCGTTGGACGCCTGCGATGCGGTATCGTTTTCATGTGACAGCCAGATGAAAGCTTTGTGAAAGCGGCTGCTCGCAGTGCGAAAAAGTAAACTCTTTTTAACCTGATGTAGCAATCGCTTCGGGATTCTTTTTCCGGCTAACTAATTTCTGCCTTGCCCGTCATCCTCCCCCTTTGTTTTCATAGCCCCTTTTCAGATCACTTTGCGTGCCGAAAACGCCTCAGACCGTGCCGGCGATGGCGTTTTCGAGCAACGTCAGCGCCGCCTTTTTGGTCAGCTTGACCGGGTTGCCGCCGGCAGTCGGATCGACCACCGCCATGTCGGCGATCAGCGTCTTACGCTTCTTGTCCATGTCGAGCCCCTTGATAAGGCCGGGCAGTGCATGCGGCACCTTCAGTTCCTTGCGAAGCTTGATGATGGCTTTGGCGAAGCCGTCGAAGCCGCCCTTGATGCCGCAATAGGCGGCGAGCCGGCCAATACGCTCCTCGATGGAGTCCCGGTTGAAGGCCAGAACATAGGGCATGAACACCGCGTTGGTCATACCGTGATGGGTGTCGTAGAGCGCGCCGACAGGGTGCGAAAGCGAATGGATGGCGCCGAGCCCTTTCTGGAAGGCGGTGGCGCCCATGGCGGCGGCGCTCATCATATGGGCGCGCGCAACGAGATCCCTGCCGTTGGCATAGGCCTTGGGCAGGTTCTCGAAGACCAGCCGGACACCTTCGACAGCAATGCCGTCGGCCATCGGATGGTAGCCGGGCGCGCAATAGGCTTCGAGGCAATGGGCCAGCGCATCCATGCCGGTACCGGCGGTGATGAAGCCCGGCATGCCGACCGAAAGCTCCGGATCGGCAATGACGATAGCCGGCAACAATTTGGGATGGAAGATGACCTTCTTGGTGTGCGTGGCCTCATTGGTGATGACGCCGGCGCGGCCAACCTCCGATCCGGTCCCGGCGGTGGTCGGCACGGCGATGATCGGCGCGATGGCATCCGAGTTGGCGCGCGTCCACCAGTCGTCGACATCCTCGAAATCCCACACCGGCCGCGTCTGCCCGGCCTGGAAGGCGATCAGCTTGCCAAGATCGAGCGCCGAGCCGCCGCCGAAGGCGATGACGCCGTCATGCTTGCCCTTCTTGAACACGGCGATGCCGGCGGTCAGGTTGGATTCGACCGGGTTCGGCCTGACCTCGGAGAAAACGCCGTAAGGGACCTTCGCATCGTCGAGGATCTTCAAGGTCGAGGCGACGACCGGCAGTTTCGCCAGGCCCGGATCGGTGACGAACAACGGCCGCTTGATGCCGGTGGCCGTCAATACCTCGGGCAATTCCTTGATGCGACCGGCGCCGAAGCGGACGGTGGTGGGATAGTTCCATTTGGAGATCAGCTTGGACATTTTTGTCTTTCAATAAATCAGATGGCTTCGCGCAGATGGAAAGATTTCGGCCGGGTCAGATTATCGTAGCCGATGGCCGACAAGCCCGCACCCTTGCCGGTGTCCTTGACGCCGGTCCAGACCAAGGCCGGGTCAAGATAGTCGCAGCGGTTCATGAACACCGTGCCGGTTTCGACGCGGTTGCCGATCGCCACCGCATGCTCGGTATCGCGCGTCCAGATCGAAGCGGTCAGCCCGTAGGGGCTGTCGTTCATCAGCGCGATCGCCTCTTCGTCGTTGCGCACCTTCATGATGCCGACGATCGGGCCAAAGCTTTCCTCACGCATGACGCTCATCTGATGGTCGACTTCTGTCAGCACTTCCGGCGCCAGATAGGGCGAACCCGCCTTGTCGTTAGCCACCTTCATATTGATGTGCGCCTTGGCACCCTTGCGCAGCGCTTCGGCCTTCTGTTCGCGGATCAGGTCGGCGAAGCGCGCCTGCGCCATCGGTCCCATCGTCGTCGCCTGGTCGAGCGGGTTGCCGACGACATAGTTCTTGGTCTCGGCGATGAAGCCTTCGACGAATTCGTCATAGACCTTCTCGTGCACGTAGACACGTTCGATGCCGCAGCAGCACTGGCCGGAATTGTAGAAGGCGCCGTCGACCAGATTGGCGACCGCATGGTCCATCTTGGCGTCGGGCAGCACATAGGCCGGATCCTTGCCGCCAAGTTCGAGGCCGAGCGTCATGAAGGTCCCGGCCGCGGCCTTTTCGATGGCACGGCCGCCGCCGACCGAACCGGTGAAATTGACATGGTCGATCTTGCCCGAGCCGAGCAGTTTCTCGGTCTGGGCATGGTTGAGCACGACATTCTGGAATACGCCCTTGGGCAGGCCCGCTTTGTCGAAAGCCTGCTGAAAGCGCTCGCCGACCAGCAGCGTCTGCGCCGCATGCTTGAGGACCACGGTGTTGCCGGCCATCAGCGCCGGCACGATGGTGTTGACGGCGGTGAGGTAGGGATAGTTCCACGGCGCGATCACCATGACCACGCCAAGCGGATCCTTCTTCACATAGCGACGGAAGCCGTCCTTCGGGTTGGAGGCCGGCACCGCCTTGAGCGCCGCCTCGGCGATCTCGACCATGTAGGTGGTGCGCTCCTTGACACCACCGAACTCGCCGCCATAACGCACCGGGCGCCCCATCTGCCAGGCGATCTCCGGCACGATCTCGTCGGTCATCGCGACCAGCGCTTCCAGCATGGCCAGCATAAACTTGCCGCGCTCGACGATCGGCGTCTCAGCCCACTTCTCCTGCGCCGCCTTGGCACGCTCGACCGCGGCGTTGATCGCTTGGTCGGTCGCGATCGGCCGCTCGGCATAGATCGAGCCATCGATGGGGGATATGAGTTTGACCGTTTCGGTCATTTTGGAAGTCCTCGCATTCTACAACAAAGTCTTGTGGGCTGACGCTGCCCCTAATCCGCCTGCCGGCACCCCTCCCCGCATAGTGACGGGGAGAAGGATGGAGCTCCAGCGTCTTCGCCTCCTCTCCGTTTTCTTCACACGGAGAGGAAGGGTAAGGGACGGCGCCGACGGCGCCGACGAACAGTCGATAACTAGTACCGCTCGAACCCTCTGTGCAGTTCCCAATCTGTAATGCGGCGGTCGTATTCGAACTGCTCCCACTTTGCGGTGTGGACATAGTGTTCGAGCACATCCTCGCCGAGCGCCTGCTTGAGCATCTTCGACTTCGCCAGCGTGTCGGTGGCATCGCGCAGCGTCTTCGGGATCTCCGGCAGGCGAGATGCCTGATAGGCATCGCCGACGAACGGCTTCTGCAATTCCAGCTTTTCGTCGATGCCGGCAAGGCCGGCGGCGATCAGCGCTGCGAACGCAAGATACGGATTCAGATCGGCGCCGCCGATGCGGCATTCCATGCGGATGCCCTTGGTGCCCTCGCCGCACAGGCGGAAGCCGGCGGTACGGTTGTCCTCGCTCCACATGATCTTAGTCGGCGCGAAGGTGCCGGCCTGGAAGCGCTTGTAGGAGTTGATATAGGGCGCCAGGAACCAGGTGAATTCCTTGGCGTATTTGAGCTGGCCGGCGGCCCATTGCTGGCCAAGCGTCGACAGCGTCCAGTCGGCCGTCTTGTCGAAGAACAGCGGTGTCTTGCCGTCGGCGCTCCACAGCGAATTGTGGATGTGGCTGGAATTGCCGGCGAGCCCGTAATTATACTTGGACATGAACGAAATCGCCTTGCCCTCGGACTCGGCGATTTCCTTGGCGCCGTTCTTCAGGATGACGTGGCGGTCGGCCATGTCGAGCGCCTCGGCATAGCGCACATTGATCTCTTCCTGGCCCGGACCCCACTCGCCCTTGGAATTTTCGATCGGGATGCCGGCCGCTTCCATCTCATTGCGAAGCCGGCGCATGACGCCTTCTTCCTTGGTGGTGATGCCGATCTGGTAGTCGCCGATATAGGGCGATGCGGTGTCGAGACCCTGCCAGTGCTTCTTTCGGGCAGAATCGTATGTCTCGTTGAACAGATAGAATTCGAGCTCGGAAGCGAAATAGCCGATATAGCCGCGCTCGCTCAGCCGCTTGACCTGCTTCTTGAGGATGGCGCGCGGCGAGTGCGGCAGGTCATCATGGGTGTGGTGGTCGAGCACGTCGCAGATCACGAGTGCGGTCTTTTCCAGCCAGGGAATGCGCCGCAGCGTGGCGAGATCCGGCTTCATGACGAAATCGCCATAGCCCTTCGACCAGCTCGCGGCCTTGTAGCCCGGCACCGGTTCCATATCGATGTCGGCCGCCAGCAGATAGTTGCAGCCATGCGTTTCGTCATGCGCGGAATCGATGAAGTACTGCGCCAGGAAGCGTTTTCCCGCCAACCGTCCCTGCATGTCGACGATGCAGGCCAGCACGGTGTCGATCTCACCGCTGGAGACCGCTTTCTTCAACTGATCGAACGAGAAATTTCCGGCCATTCCTTTGGCACTCCAGCACTTGTCGATTGAAAGGGATAAACGTAGCCATGGCCGGCGCGAGGCCGGCCATGGCCATATAGGGCGATATCAGGCGCCAGCTTCGCCGATAGCCACCTCGGCTGCCCTGATCGCGGCCTGGCGTTTGGCAATCTGGTCACCGATCGGCGGACCCTGGAAGCGGCGGTTCTCGAAACCGAACCAAAGCACGGCGGTCAGCAAGATGAAGCCTATGGTGATGTAAAGCACCTTGTCGTTCGGCGGCTGGATGGCGATGTAGAAGATGATCACCATGCCGACAATCGACAGCGCACAGAAGAGCTTGAACAGTCCGGCGCCCAGGTTCCACGGGCCAGGATTGGGCCACTTGGCCGTGCCGAATGCGACCATGCCGAGTGCGATCGGGATGGTGAACGACAGGAACAGGAACACCAGCGTCGAATTGACGACGATGGTGTAGATGTTGGTGCCGCCGATCGAAATAAACTGGGCAAGGAACACATAAAGGATCTCGAGGATCGCGGCCGTCCAGATCGCATTGACCGGCGTGCGCCAGGTCGGGTTGACCTTGGCGAGAGCCGCGGAGCCAACAGGCATGCCGCCGTCGCGAGAGAAGGCGAACAGCATGCGCGAAGCCGAGGTCACAGTGGCGAGGCCGCAGAGGAATTGCGAGATCAGGATTGCAAAATAAAGCAGTTCCTTCAGCCACACCGGCAGGATTGCATCCATTGTCGAGAAGAATACGCTCCATCCCTGCTTGGCGCCGGCAGCCAGGTCCGGGATCGCGAGAACGATTGCGCACAGCATCACCCAGCCGATCAGCGACGACCACAGCACCGACGAAACGATCGCCCGCGGGACGGAGTGTGCTGCCTTGACGGTCTCCTCGGAGGTGTGGGCCGAGGCGTCATAGCCGGTGATGGTATAGACGGGCAGAAGCAGGCAGAGCAGGAACAGGTAGCTCATGGAGTCGGTTTGCGGAAAAACACCGCCGCCCGCATCGCCTGAATAGTTGGTGAACGTCCACAGCCGGCTGATGTCGATTGCCGGTGCGAACACCAGGCAGGCCACGATCAGCACTGCTGTTGCGCCCAGGATAAGAAAGCCCGAAGCATCGGTGAGCATTGCCGTCAGTTTGATGCCGAAATGGTTGAACAGCGCCTGCAGCACGGTGATGAAGGCAACGAACCCGACGATTTCGCCCGGCGTGCCGGTGATGCCAAACCAGCTTCCGAACGTTCCAACGAAGAAGAAAGCGGTGCCGATGTTGATGGCGCCGAGCACGGTGATCAGGCCGAACAGGTTTAGCCAGGCCGTCAGCCAGCCGGTGAAGCGGTTGCCGAGGATCGACGACCAGTGATAGAGGCCGCCGGCGGTCGGAAATGCCGAGGCGATCTGCGCCATGGCAAGGGCGAAGAAGCCCGACACGCAGCAGCCGACGATCCAGCCGATGCCCGCACCTGCGCCGCCGATCGACGATGTGGCTTGCGCGAAGGAGTTGATGCCGCCCGAAAGGATGCAGATGATCGAGAACGATATCGCGAAATTCGAGAAGCGGCTCATGCTTCGCGACAGTTCCTGGGCATAGCCCATGCCATGGAGAACCTTCAGGTCCTCCTTCTTGTCAACGTCCGTATAATCCGGTCCTGCCATTTTCATTCCCCTGTGGTTCTAATTGGCCGATTGAACTGACTTTCCGACTGAATGCGATCTGGAATATCCGGCCTCCTCTGGCTCCAGATCCGAAAAAATGCCCGTGAGCAGATCCGCCCATTTCCGCTGCCCGGTCTCGCCGGCGATTTCGTCGTTGCGGATTTCGATCATCGCGCAGGGCAGGCCGCGCGAGCGCGCATGCCGTTCCAGCGTGAAATAGACGCGGTCATCAGGCGAATAAGGCTCGTTGACGCCGACGGTGACGCCGGCAAGCCGCTTCAGCGCCGATATCAGCGGCGCCGCCAGCCGGCGATCCTCGTCGTGGATGATGCCGATATGCCAGGGCCGGCTCATGGACTTGTAGACCGGCGTGAAGGAGTGGACCGAAACCAGCCGGGTTTGCTGACCCTGTGACAGCCTGTTGTCGATGATACCGGCAATCGTGTTGTGGAACGGCTGCCATGACAGGGCAACACGCGCCGCCCGCTCGCTCTCCGACAGGCCGGCATTGCCCGGTATGGCCGTTGTCTCACTGACCGGCGGTACCAGGTCGGGCGCGTCGAGTGGCCGGTTGCAGTCGATGACAAGGCGAGAAATACGAGTTTCCACCAGCGTCGCGTCGAGCGCCTGCGCCATGCGGCGGGCAACCGGCAGCGCGCCGGGATCCCAGGCGATGTGACGGGACAGGTCCTCGGCGGCAAGGCCGAGCGTACCGAATTCGGCCGGCAGGAAGTTCGAGGCGTGATCGCAAGTCAGCACGAAAGGGCTCGATCCGCCGGGGTTCGTCACCCTTACGGTATCAGACGATGCAAGGCTGGCGGGCCGTGCTTTCTCCATACTGTGCCGTCCCCGGGGAGCGCTGTATCGTATGTTACGTATTTTGCCTCATTGCGTCCCTGTGGATGATTTCATACAGTTTGTCCGGCTTTGTCAAATGCGATCTCGGAAAAGGCCTTCGGCCGGGCCAGGGGTGGGGAAAAGATGATTTCCAACATTGCCGAACTGATCGCCGACCGCATCGGCACGATGCCGGCCAGCGAACGGCGCGCGGCTCAGACGCTGATCGCTTCCTATCCGATGATCGGCCTGAAGACGGTGGCCGAATTCTCGGCCGCGGCCGGGGTTTCCTCGCCGACGATCCTGCGTTTCGTCGCCCGGCTGGGCTTTCAGAACTATCCGGAATTCCAGTCGAGCCTGCAGGACGAACTGGCGGCGCAACTGCAATCGCCGGCGACAAGGACACTCAACCCGCCCTCGCCTGGCGGCGGCACGGTGTCGCCGATGCTGGAAGCGACGCTCGACAACATGCGCGAGACGTTCAGACACCTGTCCGACAAGCAGCTTGCCGACATCGCCGCCCGGCTAGCGGACCGGCGCGGCAAGACCTTCCTGATCGGCGGCCGCTTCACCGATCCGCTGGCGCGCTACATGGCCGCCCACCTCGCCGTCATCCAGCCGGATGTCTTTCACCTCGCCGGGCAGGAGAGCATGTGGCGCGACCGATTGATCGACATGGGCAAGCGCGACGTGCTGGTGATCTTCGACATCAGGCGCTATCAGGACAGCCTCGTCCGCTTCGCCGAGAAGGCGCATCAGCGTGGCGTCCAGATCGTGCTGTTCACCGACCAGTGGCTGTCGCCGATCGCCCGCTTTGCTCGTCATGTTATCGCCGGACGAACCGCGGTGCCGTCGGCATGGGACTCTTCGGCTGCCCTTTTCGTCGTCGCCGAAACGCTGATCGGCGCCGTCACCAGGCAACTGGAAGCAGAAGGCGCCAAACGCATTCGCGAGATGGAAAGTCTGCGTTAGCGCCTGTGCGATGATCCAAAGCGTTACGCATATTTTCTCAAACGTTACATATATTTAATGTGCGCAGCCCCCGGAGAATTGTCATAAAGACGCGATATCGAGGCGGCTTCTTTGCCTTACAATAGCCTCGCTGCGTCTGCTTCATTTCGGGAAACTGGTAGACGGAAGGATTGTTTTACCAACCGGAGTGCCGATGGCCGCCTGGAAACAGATACTTTTTGCACTCGTGGTGCTGGTGGTGGCGGCAGTCGCCTGGCTGCGCTTTTATCCCAGCGCGCCGGACGTGCTGGCACGTTGGGGCATCGACTGGGCCTACGCGGCAACGCCCCCGGCTGCAAGCGGCGCCGCGAACGCGAGGCAGGCAGACGGCCGCAACGGCAACCAGCCGGTGAACGTGGTCGCCCTGGCGGCCACTTCGGCTGTTATCAACGACCGCCTGCAGGCGATCGGCACCGGCCGTGCCAACGCCTCGGTGACCGTCAATCCCTACAGCTCCGGCCGCCTCGCCGAACTGCTGGTCGAATCCGGCAGCCATGTCGATAAGGGACAGATCCTCGCCACCCTGGATTCCGAGACCGAAGTGATCTCTCAGGACCGCGCCAAGCTCGCCTTGCAGGATGCGCAGGCCAAGCTCGACCGTGTCAGGTCGCTTCGTGCCTCCAATGCCGCGACACCAGTCGCAGTGGCTGACGCCGAGGTGGTGCTGGCGGGCGCCAAGCTGGCGCTTCAGGATGCGGAACTCGCACTGCAGCGCCGGTCGATTCTGGCGCCGATCGCCGGCACCGTCGGCATCCTGCCGATCTCGGCCGGCAATTATGTCACCAACCAGTCGGCCATCGCCACGCTCGACGACCGGTCCTCGATCCTGGTCGACTTCCTGGTGCCCGAGCGCTTCGCTGCCGCCGTCAAGATCGGTGCACAATTGACGGCGACGCCGATCGCCAATCCCAGCAATGCTTATAGCGGCACCGTTTCGGCCATTGACAACCACATCGATGAAAAGAGCCGCACCCTGCTGGTCAAGGCCAAGATCGCCAACCCGGCGGATTCACTGCGCGCCGGCATGTCGTTCGGCATCACCATGAAATTTCCGGGGCAAACCTATCCGGCCGTCAGCCCGCTGGCGATCCTGTGGGGGGCGGACGGCGCCTATGTCTGGCAGATCGAGGACGGCAAGGCCAGGCGGGTCCCGGTGCGCATCGTACAGCGCAACACCGAGACCGTGCTGATCGACGCCGAGATCGACAATGGCGACATGGTGGTCACAGAAGGCACCCAGAGCGTCAGCGAGGGCGGCGCGGTCCGCCTCGCCGGCGAAGAGCAGCGCGCCGCGGACGCCGCCGCAGGCACATGACCAGCCCCGCCAACACTGCCAGCGAGACCGGCTTCACCGCCCTGTTCATCCGCAGGCCGGTGATGGCCTTCGTGCTGAACACACTGATTGCGGTCGCCGGCCTGGCCGCCTTCTACGGCGTCGAGATCCGCGAACTGCCGGACGTCGATCGCGCGGTGGTCACCGTTTCCACCACCTTCGAGGGCGCGGCGGCCGAGACCGTCGATCGCGAACTGACCGACACCATCGAGGGCGCCGTCGCCCGCGTCTCCGGCGTCAAGTCGATCTCGTCGTCTTCCTCATTCGGCTCGAGCCGCGTCACCATCGAGTTCAACGATGGCGTCGATCTGAATGTCGCCGCCTCGGACGTGCGTGATGCCGTCGGCCGCGTCGCCAACCAGATGCCGGACACCGCCGATCCGCCGCGCATCGTCAAGGCCGACGCCAATTCCGACGCGGTGATGCGACTGGCGGTGACCTCGGACAACATGTCGATCCAGGACATGACCGTGGTGGTCCAGGACCAGATCGAGGACGAGCTGGCCGCCGTGCCCGGCGTTGCCGACGTTCAGGTCTACGGCGACCGCGACAAGATCTTCCGCATCGATGTCGACCAGAACAAGCTGGCCAGCCTCGGCTTCACGGTCGCCGACCTCAGGGCCGCCCTTGCCTCGGTCGCCTTCGATTCCCCCGCCGGTTCGATCACCACGACCAACCAGGACCTGATCGTCCGCACGACTGCCGACGTGACCACGCCTGAAGAGTTCGAAAACATAATTGTCGGCGGCACGACGCGCATCCGCGATGTCGCCACCGTCACGCTCGGCCCCGACGTCGGCCAGACCACGTTGCGCTCGGACGGCAAGACCGGCATCGGCATCGGCATCATCCGCCAGGCGGAATCGAACACGCTGGACATCTCGACCGGCGTCCAGGCCGCCGTCGCCAAGCTGCAGGAAAACCTGCCCGAGGGCATGTCGATCAAGATCACCAGCGACGACGCTGTCTTCGTCAAGGGGGCGGTGCACGAGGTCGAGATCGCGCTCGGCCTGTCCGTCACCATGGTGCTGATCGTCATCTACATGTTTCTCCTCGACTGGCGTGCGACGCTGATCCCCGGCCTGTCGATGCCGGTCGCCATGATCGGCACCATCGCCGCCATCTATCTGGCCGGCTTCTCGGTCAACATCCTGACCCTGCTCGCGCTGGTGCTGGCGACCGGTCTGGTCGTCGACGACGCCATCGTCGTGCTCGAAAACATCGTGCGACGACGCAACAAAGGCATGGGGCCGCGCGCCGCCGCCGTGCTCGGCGCGCAGGAGGTGTTCTTCGCCGTCATCGCCACCACCTTGACGCTGGTCGCCGTCTTCGTGCCGATCTCGTTCCTGCCCGGCCAGACCGGCGGCTTGTTCCGCGAATTCGGCTTCGTGCTTGCCATGTCGGTGCTCTTGTCCTGCGTGGTGGCGCTGACGCTGTGCCCAATGCTCGCCTCGCGCATGCTGACCAGCGCATCGCTCCACCACGAAGGTGGCCATGGCATCGGCGCCCGCATCGGCGGCGCGCTCAATACGGCCTACAAGCGCAGCCTGCACGCCTGCCTCGACGCGCCATGGATCGTGCTTCTGGTCGCGGTGCTGTTCGCCGGCACCGCCTTCACGCTGTTCGGCACCATCCGCCAGGAGCTGACGCCGACCGAGGACCGCGCCGCCGTGCTTCTGCGCATCAGCGCCCCGCAAGGCGTCAGCCTCGACTACACAACGCAGCAGATGCAGAAGATCGAGAGACTGATCCAGCCGATGCGCGATTCCGGCGAGATCCGCAGCACTTTCGAAAATGCCGGCCAGAACGGCTCCTACAACTCCGGCTTCATGGTGATGACGCTGGCGCCGTGGAACGAGCGCAGCCGCAGCCAGCAGGAGATCATGGCCGAGATCAGCCAGCTGACCAGGCAGGTGCCGAGCGTGCGCATCTTCCCGGTGCAGCCCAACAGCCTCGGTATCCGTGGCGCCGGCAACGGCCTGCAGTTCGCGCTGGTCGGCAACGACCGCAAGGCACTCGGCGATGCCGCCGTGAAGATCATCGCCGAGATGCAGAAGGACCCGCGCTTCCAGACACCGCGCCTGTCGATCGACCCGACGCAGCCGCAGCTAGCCGTGGCCATCGACCGCGAGCGCGCCTCCGACCTCGGCATCGACATATCAGGACTGGCCAACACCTTGCAGGCCATGCTCGACGGCAACGACGTCGTCGACGTCTACATCGCCGACCGCAGCTACGGCGTGAAGCTGGTCTCGACCACCAATCCGATCAACGATCCGACGGATCTGGAAAACATCTTCCTGAAAACAGCCGACGGACGTTTCGTGCCGATGTCGACCATCGCCACGCTGACCGAACGCGCCGTGCCACCGTCGCTGTCGCGCGAACAGCAGCAGCCCTCTGTGGCGATCACCTCCAACCTCAGCGGCGACTTCGCGCTTGGCGACGCGCTCACCCGCGCCGAGCAAATCGCCACACCGCTGCTGCCGCCAGGCAGCCGCATCCTGCCCCTGGCCGAGGCGGCGACGCTAGGCGAGACCAACAGCGCCATGGTCACCATTTTCGGCTTCGCGCTGGTCATTATCCTTTTGGTGCTGGCCGCCCAGTTCGAAAGTTTTGTCAGCGCCGTCATCATCATGGCGACGGTGCCGCTCGGGCTGGCCTGTGCGATTTTCGCGCTTCTCCTCTCGGGCACCAGTCTCAACGCCTACAGCCAGATCGGCCTGGTGCTTTTGGTCGGCGTCATGGCCAAGAACGGCATCCTGATCGTCGAATTCGCCAACCAGTTGCGCGACCGCGGGCTTGGCGTGCGCGAGGCGATCGAACAGGCCTCGATCATCCGCGTGCGGCCGGTGATGATGACGATGATCTGCACCGTGCTCGGCGGCCTGCCGCTGGTGCTGGCGAGCGGCGCCGGTGCCGAGGCGCGCGTCGCGCTCGGCTGGGTCATCGTCGGCGGCCTGGGGCTGGCCACCGTCTCGACGCTGTTCCTGACGCCGGTCGCCTATCTCCTGCTTGGCCGCTTCGTCACGCCGAAGACCCACGAGGAAGCCCGGCTGAAGCGCGAGTTGGAGGAAGCCGCCTACACCAATGTGGAGCCGGCAGAATAGAAATTCCAGGAAAGTGTGTAGCGGTTTTTCGTCCGGAATTTCGTAAGAAAAATAATTCCGGCTATCTCAGCAACCGACCTTCGATCGACCAGCGCGCGGCGAGGAAATTCAGCACCGCCGCCACCACGACGCCCCCGATTTTCGCCGGCCACACCCCGATTATGCCGGCGAATAGCGCGATCGAGAGGCTGGAGACACCGAGCGAAATCAGCGCTCCAAGCGTGGCGAAACGAAGGAACGCATCATGCAGCCGGATGGCTCGATTGCGCTCGAACGACCACAAGCCGTTCGCCGCGAAGGAAAAGGTGACGGCGACGAACCAGGCAGCGATGTTGGCCGGCACCGGCGGAACCCCGAGCTTGAGCAGCAGGAAGAAGCTGGCAAGGTCGATGGCCGTGTTCGCCAGTCCGACAATGGCGAAGCGGACGATCTTGCTGCCGGCCGAACGCTGGGGCCGATCGGCTTCGCTCATCTCTTGCCGTCCAAGATCTCGACGCCGGCGCGGGCCAGACCAGCGCCGAATTCGTCCGATGCGAGGGCCGCGAATTCCACCTCGCGCACATCTTGCATGGTGTCGCGCGCGCGCAGCGTCTCGTCGACATGGCCGGGATGGCACATGAACAGCCCTCGCTCCGGCAACCCTTCGACGGCCGCCTGCAGAACCGCAGCGAACTTTTCGGGCTGTCGCCAGTCATAGATGCCGGCGAGCGGCTGGAAAACGATGAAGCCCGCGCGCTGCATCGAGCGGTTGAACCCGGCAGCCAGCGCGGCAATGGCGGCGACTTTCGACCCTGCGGCCAGCGCCGGGGCGCCGCGCAGGGCCGGCCTGTCGGCGCCTTCTGGAAACCGTGTGCGCAGCCATGTGCGCACAACGGGAAGGAAATGCACATGCTGGTGCCCGTCGACGAAATCGGGGCGGCGGCCAAGCGCCTCGACGAAGCGGCCGTACTGGGCGTCAAGCTCGGCATGGACATGGCGGTCGCCGATGCGGCCGCGCAGAACAGGCAAGGCCAGTGCGCGGAGCGGTGGCAGCCGGCCTTCCGGCGCCAAGGCCGACCGGCCGGTGGCGGCCAACTGGTCGGTCAAGGTGAGGTGCAGCCCAACCGCGGCCCGGCCGCACAGCGGTTTTATGCGCTCTGCCTCCTTTGCCCACTCGGGAAAGCCGGTCATGCAGCTGGTGCCGGTCAGGCGCCCCCGATCGAGAAGATCGAGAATCCCGGCGGAAACGCCAGGCGCCAGGCCGTAATCGTCAGCGATCAGGCGAATGCGCCGCGTCATCTGTTCGAAGTGCCCGGCTCCGGCCGGTCGGCGGGGGCCTCGCTGCGCACGACATCGCGCACGAGATAGACCGGCCGATCCTTGCTCTCGCTGAGCGTCACCCAGACATATTCGCCGATCAGGCCAAGCAGGGTCAGGTTGAGGCCGCCGAGCAGAACGACGGCAACCAGCAGGCTGGGGTAGCCCGGAACGGCAATGCCGTAGAAGATCACCTCGAAGAACACCTTGGCGCCATAGAGCGCGCCGGCCATCGCCGCGAGCAGCCCGCTAAGACTGATCAGGCGTAGCGGAATGACGGAGAACGAGGTGAACCCCTCCAGCGAGAAGGCGATGAGGTTGAGCCGGCTCCATTTCGATGTGCCGCTGGCGCGGCCTTCCGGCGAATAGGGCAACGCCTTCTGGCGAAAGCCGGCCCAGGCAAACAGGCCCTTGTTGAAGCGACGCTTGTCACGCAGGCTGGTCAGAGCGCGCGCGACAGCGCCGCGCATGACGCGAAAGTCGCCGGCATTTTCGGGAATATCGAAACGCTGACTGCTGTTGATCAGGCTGTAGAAAAGCCGTGCAAGCTGGCTGCGCCGCCAGCTCGCCTCGCGGCGGTCGTTCTGGGCAAAGACGACGTCGATGTCCGGATGGTCCACCAGCTCGGCGATCAGCTTCAGGCTGATGTCCAGGGAATGCTGGAGGTCGGCGTCCATGATCAGCACCATGTCGCCGCGCGACTGGTCGAGGCCGGCGAGTACAGCGACTTCCTTGCCGAAATTGCGGCTGAGGCGGACGATCTCCCACGATCCCGTCAGCGCTTGCGAAAATCGTCCAGCGCCATCGTCACCGCTGCCGTCATCGACCAGGATCTTGTGCACGGTCATGCCGAAGCGCTGTGCCACGGCCGCTTCGAGCTCGCCTAGCAGGCGCGCGAAGGCCGATGCCGATGCCGCCTCGTTGAAGAATGGCGCAACGATATCGAGGCTCTGTCGCAACTCAGCCATTCGCGACTCCCGCATTCACCACCTTTTCCCGTGCCTTGGCCCAGAACCACCAGATCAGCGAACCGGCGATGAAAGTGACAGCGACCGGCCGGAACCAGGGGAAGAGGAAATCGTGCACATGGCGCTCGACGCCGCTCAGCCCGGTCACGAACAGCGTCATCGACAGCACCGAGGCGAGGACGCCGCCCCGTTCTTCGCGCCACAACAGGGCGATGGCAAGACCGGCTGGTACCGCGATCATGGCAAAGGTGTTGGGTTCGACGCGCGGGTTGAAGACGCACATGTAGAAGGTGGCCGTCAGGAAGATCGCCAGCGCCGCCTTTCCCTGTTCGAGCCTGCGGTCGAACCAGATGACGGCTGAAAGCGTAAGCAGGGCAATGACCATGCGCACGATCGTTGCGCCGAATTCCGGTATCGGCAGCCCTATCGTGGTGAACGGTGCCGTGAAATCGGTGGACACGAAATGGCTGGTGTTCTCGACGGCCATGGAGGTCAGCATCTGGGCGAAGACACGATACTGATCGTTGAGATAGCCGGCGGGAGCAAAAGCGTAAGGCAGTGCGAGCACGAACAGCACCGCCAGCACCAGCACCGGTATCAACCGAAGCCGAAGGGCTCCTACCAACAACAGCATTATGATCGCGGTCGGCTTGGCGATGATGGCGAGCGAAGCCCAGAAGAACGTCTCCGCCCGTCGTCCTTCCAGCGCCGACAATGTGAGAAGCCAGCAAGCGCCGGTCAAAAGGATCGTCGCCTGGCCGTTGCGGATCGCGCCGAGCGCCATCGGCACAGCGAGGAAGAGGCCGAAAGAAAGCAGCCACATCAACTCGTCACCACCGAGCTTGCGCACCTGCCGCATCGCGGCATAGGTCAGCACCGCAAACCCGAGGGAGTGCCACATCACGCCGCCCAGATGCGGACCGAGCTTGACTATTGGAGTGTAGAGCGCGGCGAAGGCCGGCGCGTAGAGATACCCCATCTCGGATTGGGTGTCGTAGAGTGGCAGACCGGCCAGAAGCGCCTCGCTGCCATCTATATAGGCCTTCCATACCGTCCGCGTGTACGGCGACCACAGGACCATGGCAAGAACGACCAGGAACGCTCCGATCCACAGGCCAAACCCCAAACGGTCGAAAACCGGCTTGGAAATCGTCATCAAGGCACCCCACACAATCCCGGAACAGGCTCAGTCCAGCCTGTCCCGGCATTCGATGGCGGCGGCATATCACGGACGCAGCGGCGTGGCATAGGGGGCTTGATGGACCAGGATATCGGCCTGACGGTCCCGCGTCGGCGGATAACCGGCAATCTCTGCCCGCAAAGCCCTCCGAGGCCCCTCCCGTCCAAGCTGCTCGAATCTTTCGAATTGGCCTAAGGCCGGATGAACACCTTGCCGTTCGGCTTGGCCAGTTCCGCTGGCACCCGCGCCATCGCCTCGGCAAGCGGCACCACCGCCGTCACGTCGGTCGACCAGCGCCCATCGGAAAAACGCTTCTGCGCTTCCAGGATCGCCGGGCCGCGGCGATCGCGGAACTGGCGCATCCACTCGCTCAGCCAAAACCCTTCGATATGCTTGTGCTGGAAGATCAGTTGGCCGGGCTCGCGGATAACAGTGTGTTCGGGATCGAGCCGCCCATAGATGATCCAGCGCGAACGCTTCGGCATGACGTCGAAGATGGCGGAAGCCAGCGGCCCGGTCACCGCGTCAAGGAAGATGCGCGGCTGTTCGGCCTTCATCACCTCGCGCAGCGCTGCCTTGAAATCCGGCGCCTTTTCGTTGAGGACGTGCGCCGCGCCGAGCGCTTTCAGCGCCGCGATCTGGTCGTCGCGGCGCACGGTGACGATCGGCCGGAAGCCCTCTCCGCTGGCCAGGCCAATGATCAGCTTGCAGAGCTGGCTGGCGCCGGCGGTCATGACGAAGGCCTTCTCGCCTTCCTCCTTGACGACGTCGAACATGGCGAGCGCGGTGAGCGGGTTGACGATCATCGCCGCCCCATCCTCGTCGCGGACCGTGTCGAGCAGCGGAATGCATGCAGCAGCTTCAGCGACGGCATAGTCGGCCCACGAGCCCCAGTTGGTGACGCCGGTGGCAAAGGCGACGCGCTTGCCGATCAGGCTTTGGGGATAGGTCTCGTCGCCGCTGGCGACGACGATGCCGACGCCCTCGAAGCCGGCCGGCTGTCCCTTGGCGCGCGGCTGGCCGTACTGGCCCTTGACGAAGGCGATGTCGGAGGGGTTGATCGAGGCGAGGCTGACCTTGATCAGCACCTGCGTCGGTCCGGGTGTCGGCACCGCGATGTTGCCCGGCTCGAGATACGGCTCCATCGCCTCCAGCACACTGCCGCTCGGCGTCCTGGTGTAGCCGTCGCCGACCAGCAGCAGCGCCTTCATTTCGGAGGGGACGGCCATTGGAACACTCCGTGCTTGGACTGTCGGCATCGCCAGATGACGATGCCGGCGCTCAGACCTTTTCTTGCGTGTATTTCTTCAGCTCGGTGCGCGCCACCTGACGGCGATGCACGGCGTCCGGCCCGTCGGCAAGGCGCAAGGTCCGCAGATGCGTCCACGACCGCGCCAGCGGCGTATCCTGGCTGATGCCTTGCGCGCCGAACATCTGCACCGCCTCGTCGGTGACCTTGAGCGCGACGCGGGGTGCCACCACCTTGATCTGGCTAATCCAGGGGGCTGCGGCGCGGGCGTCGCCCTGGTCGATCATCCACGCCGCCTTGAGGCAGAGCAGCCGGGCCATTTCGATCTCCATGCGGCATTCGGCGATGATGTCGAAATTGGCGCCGAGCTTTGCCAGCTTCTGGCCGAAGGCCTCGCGGCGCAAGGAACGCTGGCACAGCATCTCGAGCGCCATCTCGGCCTGGCCGATGGCGCGCATGCAATGGTGGATGCGGCCGGGACCGAGCCGCCCTTGCGCGATCTCGAACCCCCTGCCCTCGCCGAGGATCAGGTTCGATGTCGGTACCCGCACATTGTCGAAGCGAAGATGCATGTGGCCGTGCGGCGCGTCGTCATCGCCATAAACCTGCATGGCCCGGACCTTGGTCACACCCCTTGTGCCTGATGGCACCAGGATCATCGAATGACGGCGGTGCTGCGGCTCGTCATCGCCGCCGGTCCTGACCATGACGATGTAGATGGCGCAGCGCGGATCGCCGGCGCCCGAAGCCCACCATTTCTCGCCGTTGAGCACGTAGTCGTCGCCCTGGCGTTCGCAGCGCATGGCAATGTTGGTGGCATCGGACGACGCGACATCCGGCTCGGTCATCAGATAGGCCGAGCGGATCTTGCCCTCGATCAGCGGTTCCAGCCATTCTTTCTTGTGGTCGGCCGAGCCGTACCGTTCCAGCACCTCCATATTGCCGGTGTCGGGCGCCGAACAGTTGAAGGTCTCGGCGCCGAGATGCGCCTTGCCCATCTCCTCGGCCAGATAGGCATATTCGACGGTGGAAAGGCCGTAGCCGCGTTCCGAGCCGGTCAGCCAGAAATTCCACAGGCCGCGCTCCCTTGCGGTTTTCTTCAGCCCTTCGAGGATCTCGCTCTGGCGCGCACTGTAGACCCAGCGGTTGCCTGCCTTGCCCACCTCGCTCAGAAATTCCCTGTCGAGCGGCATGATCTCGTCGCGCACCATGGCCGCGACGCGCGTGTGGATCGGCTTCAGCCGCTCGGTCATGCCGAGATTCATCTCCGTCATCGGTCGCTAACCCTTCATGCATGCCAGGCATTTTGTCAGTGGCAAGGATGACCGTACTTCGGATAGCCTTGTCAACGCGAACTGTTTGCCCGCATGCCGAGCGCGGAGGATTGTGATGAGCTATCTGGACGAGCTGTTTTCGGTGGCCGGCAAGACCGCGCTGGTGACGGGTGCCGCGACCGGCATAGGCCGCATGGCGGCGACCGGGCTGGTCAGGGCCGGCGCCAGCGTGATGATCGCGTCGCGCAAGGGCGAGGATTGCATCCAGGTCGCCGAAGAGTTGAACGAGCTTGGTGCACCGGGCCGGGCCGAGGGCTTCGCCGGGGACGTTTCTAGCGAAGCCGGCATCGCTGCACTCGTCGCCGCGGTCAAGGCGCGGACCGGGAAACTGCATATTCTGGTCAACAATGCCGGCGTCTCCTGGGGCGCGCCGCTGGAAAGCTTCCCCTATTCGGCTTGGGCCAAGGTGTTTGGCGTCAATGTCACCGCGGTCTTCCATCTGACCCGCGAATTGCTGCCACTGCTCGACGCTGCCGCCAGCGACGCCGATCCGGCTAGGGTGATCAATCTCGGTTCGGTGATGGGCACGCAGCCGCTGGCCGACGACGCCTATTCCTACACGGCGTCCAAGGCAGCCGTGCATCATCTGACCCGCACCCTTGCGCTCGAGTTCGCCGGCCGCCGCATCACCGTCAATGCCTTCGCTCCCGGCCCCTTCCAGAGCCGGATGACGGCATTCGCCACCAGTACGGATGAGCAGGCCAGGCATGTCGGCAGCCATGTTCCGATCGGCCGTATCGGCGCACCGGATGACATTGCCGGCGCAACGCTCTATTTGTGCAGCCGTGCAGGCAGCTACATCAGCGGCGCCATCCTGCCGATCGACGGCGGACAGTCGGTGCAGCACGGGCTGACCTTGTTCAAGGAATGACATTTTCCGGCCACAGAAGCCGGGGGTGAACTGGAGGACATGAGCGTGGAACCGATCAGTCTCGATGTGCTTGTGGCCAGTGTCGGCAAGGAGGTTGGCGTGTCGCCGTGGCGGGTGGTCACGCAACGCATGATCGATCAGTTCGCCGACGCCACCGACGACCACCAGTTCATCCACTGCGATCCGGAGCGGGCCATGCGCGAAACGCCGTTCGGCGGCACCATCGCGCACGGCTTCCTGTCGCTGTCGCTGTTGTCGGCGATGACTTTCGAGACCATGCCGCCGCTGGAAAACGGCAAGATGGGCGTCAACCACGGCTTCGATTCGCTGCGCTTCCTGGCGCCGGTGAAGACCGGCGCGCGCATCCGCACGCGTTTCGTGCTGGCCGACGTCAAGGTCAGGCCGTCGGGCTGGGTGCAGACCGCGCATGACGTGACGATCGAGATCGAGGGTTCGAAGAAGCCGGCGCTGACCGCGCGCTGGCTGACGCTGACCTTGATAGAACGCCAGCCCGAGACGGCATGAGTGATCCCGTTCTCGACCAGGCAGCGCTTGCGCCTTACCTCGAGGCGAACATACCTGGCTTTTCCGGGCTTGCTGCAGTCGAGAAGTTCAAATCCGGCCAATCGAACCCGACCTACCTTTTGACGGCGGCAAGCGGCCGTTACGTGCTGCGCGCCAAGCCGCCGGGGCAATTGCTGAAATCGGCGCACCAGGTCGACCGAGAATTCAGGGTGATGAGCGCGCTTGCCGGCACCGCCGTGCCTGTGCCTGCCATGCTGCATCTGTCGGCGGAAGACTCGCCCATCGGCCGCATGTTCTATGTGATGGATTTCCTCGACGGCCGCATCTTCTGGGATCCGGCACTGCCGGAGGCTCGCGACAACGATGAACGCGCCGCCATCTACGATGCCATGAACGAAACCCTCGCGGCGCTGCACGAGGTCGATGTCGAAACAGTGGGACTCGGCGATTTCGGCCGGCCGGGCAATTATTTCGAGCGCCAGCTGGCGCGCTGGACGAGCCAGTACCATGCCTCGGAAACCGGCACCGTCGCCGACATGGATCGGCTGATTGCCTGGTTGGAGACGCATATGCCCGCCGATGACGGCCGCGTCTCGCTGGTGCATGGCGATTACCGGTTGGACAATCTGATCTTCGCGCCGGACCGGCCAAAGGTTCTGGCGGTGCTCGACTGGGAACTGTCGACATCGGGCCACCCCTTCGCCGATATCGCCTATCAGTGCATGCAATGGCGGCTGCCGCATAGCTCGGGCTTTCGCGGCCTGGGCGGTGTCGACCGGTCCGCGATCGGCCTGCCTTCCGAAGAAGACTATGTCGCCAGCTACTGCCGGCGGCGCGGACTCACCAGTATCGGCAACTGGACGTTCTTCCTCGCCTTTTCCTTCTTCCGGCTGGCTGCGATCTGCCAAGGCGTCTTCAAGCGGGCGCTGGACGGCAATGCCTCCAATCCGGAAAAAGCCCGGACCTATGGCGAGGCGGTGAAGCTGCTTTCGCGTCTTGCCGCGAAGCTGATCGACAAGGAGGCGTGATGGCCGCTTTGACGCAGCAAAGGTGCTGATCACGGGTGCCGCCAACTTCGACGAGCGTGGGCACGATCCGAAGCATACCGCTTGGGAACTTCCCGTGCCCTTGTCCGTTTCCGTACAGCGTATATAATTTAGCCAGCCACCAACCAACCAAAGGCACCAGATCTTGCCGCAGAGCGTCCAGACACGCCGCGAGAAACAAAAGGCCGAACTGCGCTCCGAACTGGTCGAGGCCGCGCACAAGCTCGTCCAGGAAGAAGGCTATGAAGGCCTGACCATTCGCAAGCTGGCCAAGCGGGTCGGCTATGCCCCGATGTCGGTCTACTCCTACTTCGCCGACAAGCAGGACATCCTGTTCGCTCTGGCCGAGGATGCATTCGAGACACTCGCCCGCCGCATCGAGGGGCATCCATCCGATGATCCGATCGAGGCCTTGCAGGCGGTGATGACCGAATACGCCGCCTTCGGGCTCGGCAATCCCAACGAATACCGCACCGTGTTCATGACCGAAAAGACCAAGCTGCCAGAAGGCTACAACGAAATGGAAGAGAGCAACCCCGCTATGAAGGTGCTGATCAGCAGGGTCGAGGCCTGCGTCGCCGCCGGCAAATTGCAGGGCGACCCGCGCGCCATCGCCACCATGCTGTGGGCGGTCGGACACGGCACGATCTCGCTGCTCATCACCTTTCCTTTTTACCCTTTCGGCGATCCGCAGGCCTTCGTGAAGCGGATGTGCGATTTCACGCTCGCCACGCTCAGCACGCAAAACGTCCCGCCGCTGACCGAGACACCGGTCAACTGCTGAACCCCGTTTCCTTTGGTTTGTGTATCCTCTCCAGACTGGGGGTTTCTTGGTTAACAAAAAATTTATTGTACGCGTACGGTTTTCCTTGAACTTCGCGATCGACGGGCGTATATGTACAGTGTATCGTACATGTACGAGAGAAATTTACCCGTCGAAAACGGAGACTGACAATGAAAAAGACACTCCTCACCCTCGCCGCCGTGCTGGCACTTTCGGGCTCGGCCTTCGCCGCCAACACCACCCACCCCGTCAAGCATGCGCCGGTGGCGGCCTGCGTTGACACCAAGACCAACGTGAAGCTCGATTGCGCTTCGACCGGTTCGGTCGAGAAGAAGGGTGCCACGCAAAACACCGCTGAAGGCAAGGGCCCGCGCCTCGGCATCAGCATCAATCCGTGGATTGTGCCGAGCGCATTCTGATATCTGCGGAAATCACGTCTGGCCGGCACAAGCCGGCCAGTTTCAGCCGACCGAAATCGGCAGCTTCGCCGCTGAACTCTCAAAGGCCGCGTCGATCAGCTTCTGCATGTCGGCGGCGCGCCGGAACGACGGATCGCCATTCCGGCCTGTATCCAGCGCATCGGCAAAGCGTCGCGCATTGCGCTTGACACTGGGCAGCGCCAGCATTCGCCATTGCTGAAGATCGACATCCCCGCCGAGACAGGCCGACAGGCTCGATGCCTTGCCGTCGGTCTCGACCTTGATGGCGCCCTTGGTGCCGTGCAGGGCCAGCGACAAATCGTTGGCGTGGCCGGTCATGTAGCGGCTCGCCACGATCGTGGCGAGCGCGCCGGAACTGAGCCGCGCCGTCATCGCCACGCTGTCATTGGCATCCAGCACATAGTCGCCGATGCGCTCGCCCTCGGCCTTCGGAAACGTAACCAGATCGGCATGCAGGCTGATGATATCCTGGCCGGCGCCATAGGTGGCGAAGTCCAGGATGTGGATGCCGACGTTGCCCAGCACGCCGGCTGAACCGTGCCGGCTGGACAAGCGCCACAGCCATTTGTCCTCGACCCGCCAGTCGCCCCATGACTGGCTGACCAGCCAGCTTTGCCGGTAGCTCGCCTCAACATGGCGCAACGCGCCGATCTCGCCGGCCTGAACCATGCGCCGCGCCTCGTGGATCGCCGGTGAGTTGCGATAGGTCAGGTTGACCATGTTTATCACCCCGGCAGTCTCGGCCGCTTCGGTCATATCAAGCGCGTCGGCGTGGTTCGGTGCCAGCGGCTTTTCGCAAAACACGTGTTTTCCGGCGCCGAGCAGCGCCAGCGTCGTTGCCATATGCGCACCATCCGGCGTCGCGTTGATGGCGGCATCGAACTGACCCCAGGCGATCGCCGCCTCCAGGCTCTCGAAAGATTCGCCGATCTTGCTGACGGCGGCAAACGCTGCGGCGCGGCCGGGCACCTGGTCGACACAGGCGACGATGCTGCAGCCCGGGATCTCGGCAAACTCCTCGACATGATGCCCGGCGATACCGCCGGTGCCGAGCAGAAGAATTCGGTGCATTAGCCCCAAGCCCCAATCAACTCACGCCTTAAGCAATTCAGGCCCCGATCAGCTCAGGCCCGAATCAACTCAGGCCCTTGTCGCCGTCGGCATGCAGGCGCAGCCCCTTCTGCACGATCTTCTCCTTGGCCGCATCCGTCGGCACGTTCGGCGCGTTGGTGATGCCGGACCAGGCCGGCGCCGGGTTGTGCGCCCAATGGACGGCGTTGCGCAGCACCTGCTGCACGCCCTCATTGTGATAGATCGGATAGGTCTCGTGGCCGGGCGAGAAGTAGAAGATCCGTCCTGCACCGCGCTGGTAGGTCAGCCCGGATCGGAACACCTCACCACCCTCGTACCAGGAGACGAACACCGTCTCGAGCGGCTCCGGCACGGCGAACGGCTCGCCATACATTTCCGTCTCGCCGATCTCCAGGCACTCGCCGATGCCTTGCGCGATCGGGTGGCCGCGGTTGATCGCCCAGACGCGCTCGCGCTCGCCCGCCTCGCGCCATTTCAGCGAACAGGGCGTGCCCATCAGCCGCTTGAATATCTTCGAGTAGTGGCCGGAATGGAGCACGATCAGGCCCATCCCTTCCCAGACCCGCTTCTGCACCCGCTCGACGATATCGTCCTTGACCTCGCCATGCGCCGCGTGGCCCCACCACAAAAGCACGTCGGTGGCCGCCAGGCGCTTCTCGCTCAGGCCATGTTCGGGTTCCTGCAAGGTGGCGGTGGTCGCCTCGATGCCCTTGTCCTGGTTGAGGGCGGCGGCAATGGTGCCGTGCATCCCCAAGGGATAGAGGTCGCGCACGGCTTCATTGGTCTGCTCGTGGACGTTCTCGCCCCATACGATCGCTTTTGTCGGCATTTTCATCTCCCAAAGCGCTTTAAATAGCATGTCCAAGGGGATTGAGAAGGCCCAATGAGATCTTGCCCGATGGAAACTACGGCTTGCGCCTCTTGCGCCCGGGCACGGTCTTGGCCTTGCCTGGTTTTGCCGGAGCTCCAGGAATGGCCGTTCCAGTGATGGATATCGGATCGCTGGCCGGGAACGTGTCTTCGAGGCCTTCCTCGAGTTCGTCTTCGGCGCTCGGCGCTTCGTGCCGCTCGTGTTCGAGCGAGCGGACAGCCGATGTCTTTATGACCGGCGACTTCGGCGCGGAATTCGACGGCATCGGCATTCTCCCTCGGCGTGCGGATGCAGAACGAGCGTGCCCTGCAAAACGTTCCGAGTTCAGACCGCCGCGTCGCGCGATCCCTCGGACAGCAAAGTAAAGACATAGTCCGAGAAGGAACGCCAGCATTCGACCCGGAAGGCGTCGTTACCCGTGCGCAGCAGCACGATCTCGGTCTTGCCCAGGATGGTGCGCGACGCTGCTCCCACCGGGAAGGCGTCGAGCGACAGGTCCTGCGGGCAGCCCGCATTGATGGTCGCCGCCGCTCCGGCACCCGTCACTGATATCGCGATGTTGCGATGCGAGACGCCGACCGCCGAATGCAGCGCGGATACTTTGGCGCAATCGGCGAGCGGATCGTTGTCGGCCTCATCGATGACCAGCCATTCGTCGGGGCCGAGCCACAGAGCGGTGCGCCCGCCGTTCGCGGCAGCGGTTTTCGGCTTGTTCGGCAAGGTCACGCCGAGCGCCTTTGAAAGCGCTGCGACCGAAGCCTCCGGCGCCCGTAATGAAACGCGCTCGGCCGGCGGCAGCACCTCGACCTTGACGCTGGCGGCAGTGGTGCTGCGCCCAGCCAGCGCCGGACGGCGTTCGACCGAAGGCGATGCAGCCGGAGCCGTCTTTCTTGCAGCGGCCTTAGCCATTGAGGCGCCCTCCCGTCTCGTCGAAGAACACCATGCCGGTAACCTCCACTTCGATCACCCCGTTCGGCATCGGCACATAGAGGGTCTCGCCCATCCGGTCGCGGCCGCCGGCGACCAGCGCCAGAGCGATCGAGCGGCCGCAATTTTCCGACCAGTAGCTCGAGGTGACATGGCCGATCATCTTCATCGGGATCGCCTGCTTCGGGTCCTCGACGATCTGCGCGCCCTCTTCCAGCACCACCTTGGGATCCCTGGTCTTCAGGCCGACCAATTGCTTGCGGCCCTTGGCAACGAGATCCGGCCGCGTCAAACCCCTGATACCGACGAAATCGGTTTTCTTCTTGCCGACCGCCCAATCGAGGCCGGCGTCGTTCGGCGTTACCGTGCCGTCGGTGTCCTGGCCGACGATGATGTAGCCCTTTTCGGCGCGCAGCACGTGCATCGCCTCGGTGCCATAAGCAGCCGCACCATGCTTCTGGCCTTCGGCCCACAGCGCTTCCCAGACCGCCTGGCCATAGTCGGCCGGCACGTTCACCTCGAAGCCGCGCTCGCCGGTGAACGACATGCGGAACAGCCGCGTCGGCACGCCGCAGATCTTGCCTTCGCGCACCGACATGTGCGGCAGCGCCTCGTCCGACATGTCGATGCCTTCGAGCAGCGGCGCGATGATGTCGCGCGACTTGGGTCCCTGCACCGCGATAACAGCCCATTGCTCGGTGATCGAGGTCAGCCAGACATTGAGATGCGGGAACTCGGTCTGGAGATAGTCCTCCATATGGTTCATGACGCGCGGCGCGCCGCCGGTCGTCGTCGTCACGTGGAAACGGTCGGGGGCCAGCCTGCCGACGACGCCGTCATCATAGATGAACCCGTCCTCGCGCAGCATGATGCCGTAGCGGCAGCGGCCGGGCTCCAGCTTCTCCCATGGGTTGGTGTAGAGCAGCTCCATGAATTTGGCCGCGTCCGGCCCGACCACTTCGATCTTGCCCAGCGTCGAGGCATCGAACAGGCCAGCCGTCTTGCGCACGGCGACGCATTCGCGGTCGACCGCCGCGTGCATGTCCTCGCCCGCCTTGGGGAAATACCAGGCGCGCTTCCACTGGCCGACATCCTCGAACACGGCACCTTGCGCCTCGGCCCAGGGATGGATCGCGGTTCTGCGTGTCGGGTCGAACAGCGGACCTCGCGCATGGCTGACGATCGCGCCGAAGGTGACCGGCGTATAGGGCGCCCGGAACGTGGTCAGGCCGACTTCCGGGATCGGCTTGCCCAGCGTCTCGGCGGCAATCGCCAAGCCGTGCATGTTGGAGGTTTTGCCCTGGTCGGTCGCCATGCCGTTGGTGGTGAAGCGCTTGACGTGCTCGATCGAGCGCATGCCTTCGTGCACCGCCTGACGGATGTCCTTGGCGGTGACGTCGTTCTGGAAATCGACGAAGGCCTTCACCGTCGTATCCGACCCGGCGCCGGGCGCTGCACCCAGCATGCCGCGCGACCAGCTCTCCGAGGCGTCTACCTTCGGCTTGCTGCCCTTGGCGGTTTTGGCACCCGCATCCCTGGCCGCCTTGGCGCCTGCCGCATAGGCCTCATCGACCGTCGCAGACAGCCCGTCGGTGCCGTTGCAGGCGCCGACCGAGACGCAGTCCTGCGCATAGATGCCCGGCACGAAGCGCTTGGTCTCGTCGTTGAAGGCGACCTTGCCGCGCGACTGCGAGAACAGATGCACCGACGGCGTCCAGCCGGCCGACATCAGGATCGCATCGACCGGGATGGTGCGTTCGCCGCCGCCATTCTTCGGCTGCACGGTCATCGACGAGACCCTGAGCTTGCCGCCGGCGCGGATCACCGCGCGGCCGAAATTGACCTCGATGCCGAGCGCCCTCGCCTCGTCGATCACCGGTCCGGTCGGATTGTCGCGCAGATCGACGATCGCCGCCACGTTGACGCCGGCTTTCTTCAGGTCGATCGCCGCTGCATAGGCGGAATCATTGGCGGTGTAGACGCCGACATTCCTGCCGACGGCGACGCCATAGTGGTTGAGATAGGTGCGCGCGGCACCCGCCAGCATGATGCCGGGCCGGTCATTGTCGGCAAACACCATGTGGCGCTCGATCGCACCGGAGGCCAGCACCACGCGCTTGGCCCGGACCTGCCAAAGCCGCTCGCGCGCCAGATCGTGACCGGGGGTCCTCAGATGTTCGCTGACACGCTCGACCAGCCCGATAAAATTCTGCGCATAGTAGCCGAACGCCGTCGTGCGCGACAGCACGCGGACATTGTCCATCGCGGCGAGCTTCGCCACGGCAGCTTGCGCCCAGGCAAAACCGTCCTGGCCGTCGATCTTCGCGCCGCTCTCGAAACGCAGGCTGCCGCCGAACTCGGCCTGCTCGTCGGCGAGGATGACGCGCACGCCGGTCTCGGCCGCCGCAAGCGCTGCCGCGATGCCTGCCGCGCCGCCGCCGAGCACCAGCACGTCGCAATGCGCATAGCGCGATGAATAATGGTCGGGATCCGGCTGGTCCGGGGAAACGCCAAGACCGGCCGCGGCGCGGATCTTTGGCTCGTAGAGCGTCTTCCACGCCGCTTTCGGCCACATGAAGGTCTTGTAGTAGAAGCCGGCCGAAAGCAGCGGCGAGGCGATATCGCTGACCGCACCGAGGTCGAAGGACAGTGACGGCCAGCGGTTCTGCGACTGCGCATCAAGCCCGTCATAGAGCTCCTGCACGGTCGCCCGCACGTTCGGCGTCTTGCGTGCCGCGTCGCGCCTGATTTCGACCAGGGCGTTCGGCTCCTCGGCGCCCGCCGACAGGATGCCGCGCGGACGGTGGTACTTGAACGAACGGCCGACGAGATGGACGCCATTGGCGAGCAGCGCCGAGGCCAGCGTGTCGCCCTCGATGCCGGCATAGGACTGGCCATCGAAGCTGAACCGCGCGGTCTTGGCTTGGCTGAAGCGGCCAGCGCCGGAAATGCGGTAGGACGCGCCGCTCATTTGGCAACCACTTCGTTGGAGTTTTTCGGCAGCTTGGAGGGTTTGGGCTCGCCGGCCTTGTAGGTCATGGCGAATTTGTCGGTGACGGTGTCGCGTACGGCATTGAAGAAGCGCGCACAGCCATGCATGTGCCGCCAGCGCTCATAAATGATGCCCTTGGGGTTGGAGCGGATGAAGAAGAACTTTTCAAAATCGTCGTCGCTCTCGCCGGCCATATTGGCCGAGCGCGCGATGTGCGCCTCGCCAGCGTTGCGGAACTCGAGTTCCGGACGCTCTTCCTCGCAATAGGGGCAGCGGATGAGAAGCATTGTCCTGGTTCCTACAATTCGCCGTGGCCGACGTGGGCGCCCGCCGGTTGATCGCAAAGCTTCTGTCCCAAGGTCGCGAACGGTGCGACGAGCCGGATGCGCTCTTCCACGCTTGCAGCGGGACGAAACAGATCGCGGGACGCCATGTTGCCGAGGGTGAGCTGCATCGGATCGGTGGTGACGATGACTTGACGCGGCTGGAATGTCTCGGCCTCGTCTAAATCGGAAGGCCTGTTTTCGAAGAAGACAACCACCCTCTGGCCGCCGCTCCAGACGCAGGCCAGCGTGCCGTCATCGACCGAAAACGGCCAGACGGTTTCGTTGCCGGTGCGGCTGATCGGCTGCGTGCGCACTTCGTCCGCCGACGGAAAATGGAACATGCCCCGTTCCCCCGCCAGCACTTGTTCCCCCGCCAGCATCAGCGGCATCGCGACAGCCATCTGCGCCATCATCAGTGCGCCACCGCCGCCGCCGCCGCCTCGTCGATGAGCCGGCCGGTGCGGAAGCGCTCGATGGTGAAAGGCGCGTTGATCGGATGCGGATCGTCTTTGGCGATCGTATGGGCAAAGACATGGCCCGAACCCGGCGTCGCCTTGAAGCCGCCCGTGCCCCAGCCGCAATTGACATAGAGGCCGGGCACCGGCGTCTTGGCCAGGATCGGCGAGCGGTCGGGCGTGACGTCGACGATGCCGCCCCACGAGCGCAGCATCTTCATGCGCGTGAAGATCGGGAACATCTCGCAGATGGCGTCCAGCGTATGCTGCAATATGTGCAGCCCGCCGGTCTGCGAGTAGGAGACATACTGGTCGGTGCCGGCGCCGATCACCAGCTCGCCCTTGTCGGACTGCGAAATATAGGCGTGCACCGTGTTCGACATCACCACGCAGGGAACCACCGGCTTGACCGGTTCCGACACCAGCGCTTGCAGCGGATAGCTTTCCAGCGGCATGCGCACGCCGGCCATGTTCATGATGACGGAGGAATGGCCGGCGGCAACGACGCCCACCTTCTTGGCGCCGATGAAGCCGCGCGTCGTGTCGACGCCCATCACCGCGCCATTGGCCGCCCGCCTGACCCCGGTGACCTCGCAATTCTGGATGATGTGGACGCCGCGCGCCGAGGCGCCGCGCGCATAGCCCCAGGCAACGGCATCATGACGGGCCGTGCCGCCGCGCCTCTGCAGCGCCGCACCGACCACCGGATAGCGCGCCTCCTTGGAGGTGTTGAGCGGTGGGCAGAATTCCTTCGCCTGCTCCGGCGTCAGCCACTCATTGTCGATGCCGTTCAGCCGGTTGGCGTGCACGTGACGCTTCAGCACCTGCACGTCGTGCACATTGTGCGCGAGCATCATGACGCCCCGCGCCGAATACATGACGTTGTAATTGAGCTCCTGGCTGAGCCCGTCCCACAGCTTCAGCGCGTGGTCGTAGATGCCGGCGCTCTCGTCATAGAGATAGTTGGAGCGGATGATGGTGGTGTTGCGGCCGGTGTTGCCGCCGCCGAGCCAGCCCTTTTCCAGCACCGCGACATTGGTGATGCCGTGCACCGTGGCGAGGTAATAGGCGGTGGCCAGGCCATGGCCGCCGGCGCCGACGATGATGACGTCGTATTCTTTCCTGGGCTCAGGCGAGGACCACTGTTCCTCCCAGCCCTTGTGGCCGCGCATGGCTTCCCGGGCGATGGCGAATACCGAATATTTCTTCAACGTCCCAACCTCGCCCCAAAAAGGCTTCGCGAATGGCGGCCGGCGTTCGTTCGGTCCCGGCGCGCGAGGTGTATCACTAGCGAAACAGCGCTTCCACCCTTGCGCTGTTTGCGACGGCGCTTGCCGTTTTGCGCCGTGGTGAAAAAGACGCATCTGGTGCGTCGGCGCTTTCCAGCATCTTGGCACGTATCGGGTGGCTCGCCTTGCCTCGATCTGCGACCAAGCACCCCAACTGCCGGTCAGGCCGGCGCGAAGAAAAGGATGCAAAAATGTTCGCACTCGCAAACAAGATCGCCATCGTCACCGGCGCCAGTTCCGGCATCGGCCGGGCCTCGGCAAAACTCTTTGCCGAGGAAGGCGCCAAGGTCATCGTCGCCGCCCGCCGTCAGGCCGAGCTCGATACGCTCGTCGCCGAGATAGAAGACAATGATGGCGCGGCCATCGCGCTTGCCGGCGATGTCAGGGACGAAGCCTATGCAAAGGCCCTTGTCGATCTGGCGGTCGAAAAGTTCGGCGGGCTCGACATCGCCTTCAACAATGCCGGCGCCGTTGGCCGGATGGGGCCGATTTCGGACCTGCCGCTGGAGGGATGGCGCGAGACGCTCGACACCAACCTCACCAGCGCGTTTCTCGGCGCCAAATACCAGGTGCCGGCAATGATCGAGCGCGGCGGCGGTTCGCTGATCTTCACCTCCACCTTCGTTGGTCACACAGTCGGCATGCCCGGCATGACTAGTTATGCCGCGAGCAAGGCCGGCCTGATCGGACTGACACAGGTGCTGGCCGCCGAATACGGCCCGAAAGGCGTGCGGGTCAACGCGCTGCTGCCCGGCGGCACCGACACACCGGCGGCAACCTTCAAGACCCCGGAATCACGGGTTTTCGTCGAAGGCCTGCATGCTTTGAAGCGTATCGCGATGCCGGAGGAGATCGCCCGCTCGGCACTCTATCTCGCCTCCGACGCCTCGAGCTTCACCACCGGAGCGGCTCTGTTTGCCGATGGCGGCGTGTCGATCAACCGGACGTGAAGATTCCAGCGGCGGGACGCATGTTCATAGCCGCCAGGCAAACGGCCGCTCTTGATTTTTCGCCGCGATTTGGCGATTCCGTTTATGTCCAAAAGCGGGGTCTGGAACCATGATGCTGATCAGAACCTATGTGACTGCGAGTGCGATCGAAGGTGTCGGCGTGTTCGCCGCGGAGCCGATCAGGAAAGGCGCTTCGATCTGGCGGCTCGATCCGGATTTCGACCGGCTGATCCCCATGGACAAATACGAGACGGCACCCCCGCATCTCAGGGAGCTGCTCGACCGCTATGCCTATCCGAGCCCGGACCGGCCAGGTTTCCTGGTCTATGAAGTCGACAATGGCCGCTTCATGAACCATTCCAGCAATCCGAATACGGATTTTTCGCAATATGGCGGGGCCACCGCGACCCGCGACATCGGCGTCGGCGAGGAGATCACCTGCGACTACGGCGAGTTCTTCGAAAATTTCGAGTTGCTGCACCTCGCGACGGCCTAGTCGGCTCCTTATATCAAGGCAAACAGACGGCGGCTGGCCCCGCAAATTCATTTCCGCTGTGGACAGCGCGGCATGATTCTGCTATCAGCCGCCACAATTCGTGGTGTAAACCGCCGCGGAGGCTAGTGGCTATGGCCGCTTGCCTGTTGATATCAAACCCGAAAGACAGGATTGCCCGTGCAGGTACTCGTCCGCGACAATAACGTTGATCAGGCGCTTCGCGCTCTCAAGAAGAAGATGCAGCGCGAAGGCATTTTCCGTGAAATGAAGATGCGCGGTCACTACGAGAAGCCGTCCGAGAAGCGCGCCCGCGAAAAGGCTGAAGCCGTTCGCCGCGCCCGCAAGCTGGCCCGCAAGCGCGCCCAGCGCGAAGGCCTGCTGCCGATGACGCCGCGCCCGGTCGCTGCTGGCGCCGCCGGCGGTGCAGGTGGCGCTCCGCGTCCGCCGCGGTTCTAACGCCAATTTTTCGTCCTTTTCGAAGGATATCAGAGGTGGCGCGATGTGGAATCGCCGCCACCTTTTTGTTTTGATGTGACCGGTCCGGAGGGGGAGCCGGACCTGAACGACGCGGCTTGAAGTGAGGACAGGGCAGACATGAACGCAACGAGCGTGGAGCGCGGGACCGCATTGCGTGGTTTCGCCCTGACAGCAGCCCTGCTCTCCGGACTGGCGCTTGCCGGCTGCCAAACGGCGGGCCCGACCGGTGAATTCAACAACATCGACAAGGCGCAAGGGTCGAGCGAGAACATTTCCTCGCTGTCGGCGGTCATCCAGCGCAATCCCCAGGATCCCGAAGGCTACAATGTGCGCGGCTCGGCCTATGGCCGTGGCGGTCAGTACCAGGCGGCGCTCAAGGATTTCAATCAAGCCATCCAGCTCAATCCGAATTTCTTCCAGGCCTATTCGAATCGCGCGCTCATCCAGCGCTTCCTCGGCAACCAGGAAGCCGCGCTGGCGGACTACAACCGTTCGATTCAGATCAACTCGAACTATGACGCCGCCTATATCGGCCGCGGCAATCTCTACCGCAAGGCGGGTCGCACCCAGGACGCCTTCAACGACTTTCAGAAGGCGATCCAGCTCGATACGACCGACGCGCGCGCCTACCACAATCGAGGCCTGATCTATCAGAGCCAGGGCCAGCACAAATTCGCCATCGAGGACTTCTCGACCGCCATCTCGCTGGCGCCGGACGCCGCCGAACCCTACAATGGCCGCGGCCTCTCCTATCTGGCGACCAACGACGAAGACAATGCCTTCTCCGATTTCAACATGGCGATCAAGCTCGACGGCAGGAATGCCGAGGCCTGGTCCAACCAGGCGCTGATCTATGAGCGGCGCGGCGACAAGGCGAAGGCCGCGAAATCCTATAAGGAAGCCGTTCGCCTCGACCCTACCTACCAGCCGGCCAAGGATGGCCTCGCCCGCGTCAGCTGATCTCGGTTTCGGCTTACCATACAAATCCGCATGACATCCAAGTGCCGCGGGATTCTTTGCGTGTCCGAAAGGACGCACTTCGCAACCGCGCATTAACCCCGGCAGGAGGCTTTCGGCCCCTGCCTTGATCGCGCCAAGTTTTCGGCGGAACGGTCTACCCACCCAAGCCGTTGTTGAAAGTATTTTGCGAAAGGACCCTCCCATGATCAAGAAACTCGCCTGCGCCGCTGCCCTCGCCACGACGATGTTCGCGGTGGCTCCGGCCAGCGCCGGCAAGCTGCAACTCGGCACGCTCGATTGCACCATCGACGGCGGCACCGCTTATATCGTCGCTTCCAACAAGGGCGTGTCCTGTGTCTTCCGGCCTCATCATCACGGGCCGTCCGAGGTTTACACAGGCGTCATTTCCAAGATCGGCCTCGATGTCGGCCAGACGCATCAGGGCCAGCTCGTCTGGGCCGTGCTGGCTGCGACCCGGGACAGTGACGGAGGCGATCTCGCCGGCAGCTACTACGGTGTCAACGCCGAAGCGAGCGTGGTGACCGGCGGCGGCGCCAATCTGCTGGTTGGCGGCCTGGACAGCGCCTTCATGCTGGAGCCGCTCAGCGTCCAGGCGCAGACCGGCGTCAACCTTGCCGTGGCCGTGACCTCGCTCCAGTTGATCCACTCATTCAAGTGATTACATGGAGCCGTGCGCTCCATGCCCCCTCACCCCGCGGCGCGGAACCAGATAGGATGGTTTCGCGCCGTTTGATTTTGGAGGGGAACCATCATGCTGAAGACAGCCATAGCTGCCGCCATGTTCACCACGCTATCCGGAGCGGTGCAGGCGCAGGACCGAGGCATGGAAGTCGGTACGCTTGACTGCGCCATAGGCGGCGGCACCGGCTTCATCTTCGGCTCGAGCAAGGATCTGAGCTGCACCTTTAACCCCGCCGACAAAAGCTTCGCGCCGGAAGCCTATTTCGGCGCCGTCAACAAATACGGCCTCGACATCGGCACGACGAAGCAGACGGTCATGCAGTGGATCGTGCTGACGCCGCTGAAGAACATCTATGCGCCGGGTGCGCTGGCCGGCGACTACATCGGCGCCAGCGCGGAGGTGACGGCCGCCGTCGGCGCCGGCGCCAATCTGCTGGTCGGCGGCTCCTCTCAGGCCTTCACCTTGCAGCCGCTCAGCTTGCAGACGCAGACCGGCATGAACCTCGCGATCGGCGTCAGCCAATTCCAGCTGCGCAGCACCGAGAACTGATCGCGCAACGAACCCGCAACCGGAAAGGCTGCCGCGCGAACGATCTTCAAAAAAACCGCTTGAGCTCAACCCCGGTTGAGGTTTTACAAGCCTGCCCCGAACGCCACAACGCCTCGATCCGGCGCTGTCGATTCGCATGGTCCTGCCGGAAACCCGTACTGGCTTCTGGCGTGCTGCGCTGGCGTCGAGATATGCAAGACAGGGGTGGAAATGACCGAGATCAGCACGAACAGGGTCGACTGGCGCTTATTGTGGGCAAGCGGCGACCTGGCGCGCTTCTGCTTCATCAGCCTCGGCATCCTGCTGCACGCCACCAACGAGACGATGGTGGCAACGGTGATGCCGGCCATGGTCGGCGAACTGGCGGGCGTACAGCTCGTCGGCTGGTCGCTGGCGATCTACGAACTCGGCGCCATCGTTGCCGGCGCAGCCGCCGGACGACTGGTGAGTTATGTCCCCTTGCGCACCAACATGGTGGTCGCCGCGCTGCTCTACGCAGCAGGCGCGCTGATATGCGCCACCTCGCCTTCCATGCCACTGTTCCTCGCCGGCCGCCTGATCGAAGGACTTGGCGGCGGTGCGCTGGTGTCGCTGGCCTTCGTCTCGGTCGAACGACTGTTCTCGCGCGCCATCTGGCCGCAGCTTTTCGGCATCATGTCGGCGATCTGGGGCGTCGCCGCCTTCAGCGGACCATTGCTCGGCGCGATCATGACCGAGCTGTTGTCATGGCGCTGGGCCTTCGGCATCTTCACACTCGGCGGCGCCGCCATGGCGCTGGCAAGCTTCCTCGTGCTCGACACGCCGCAGGCGACGAAGCCCAGGACGAGCACGGGCAAGGCGCCACCCTTCCCGTTCGCGGCTCTTGGCTGCCTTACCGTCGCCGTGGTCCTGATTGCCTTGGCCGGCGTCGACATCGCCTTGCTGCGCTCTTCGCTGCTGATGGCCTTCGGCCTGATAGGCCTGGTGCTGTTCTTCACCATCGACGCGCTGAAGCCGCGTTCGCGGCTGTTTCCGGCGCGGCTGTTCTCGTGGCGCACGCCGGTCGGCGCCGGCATGACCATGGTTGCCGCCTTTTCGGTGGCGACCTGTTCCTTCGGCGTCTACGGGCCGCTGTTGCTGACCAGTCTTCACGACATTCCGCTGCTGACCACCGGCTACATCATCGCCGCCGAATCGATCGCCTGGTCGATCCTGTCGATCCTGGTCGCCAACGCGCCGCCGCAGCGCGAGCGGCTGATCATCGTCGGCGGCGCGGTGATGATCGCGGCCGGCATCGCAGGCTTTGCGTATGCGATACCGCTGGGCTCCATTCCGCTGATCCTGATCTGCGCCCTGCTGCAAGGCGGCGGCTTCGGCGTGGCCTGGCCCTTCCTCACGCGCGTCATCGTGGCCTCCGCGCCGGAGGGCGAGCAGACCATCGCCTCGGCGGCGGTGCCGACCATGCAGCGCATCGGCTATGCCGTGGGCGCCGCACTCGCCGGCATCGTCGCCAACGCCAGCGGCTTTTCGCAAGGTCTGAACCACGACGCGGCGGCGAATGTCGCGTCGTGGTTGTTTCTTGCCTTCGTGCCGCTCGGCATTGTCGGCTGCCTCGCGGCCTTGCGGGTTTCCAGACCGCTTGGCCAGCCACGGGAAGCTATCGGCTAAAACCTGGCCTGCTCACTCGACCTCGCGCAGGCGGTAGCCGACGCCGGTCTCGGTGGTGATGTAGCGCGGCTGGTCGGGGCTCTTCTCGATCTTCTGCCTGAGCTGCCGCACATAGACCCTGAGATACTGCACGTCGGTCGAGTCGCCCCAGACCTGCTTCAACAGGAAATGATGGGTCAGCACCTTGCCGGCGTGCTGCACCAGCATGCGCAGGATGTCGTATTCCTTCGGCGAGAGCTTTACCTCCTTGCCCTCGACCTTGACGATGCGCCTGACCAGGTCGACGCTGAGATCGCCGGTCTGGAAAATCGGCTTCTCGCCCTGCTGCTGGAACTTGTGGCGAAGCGCCACCCGAATGCGGGCGACCAGCTCGTTCATGCCGAAGGGTTTGGTGACATAGTCGTCGGCGCCGAGTTCCAGGGCCTGGACGATACCGGCCTCGTCGGTCCGGCTGGACAGGATGACCACTGGAATGTCGAGACCATCGTCGCGCCATTTGCGCAGCAGCTCATGGCCGCTCATGCCGGGCAGCCCAAGGTCGAGCAGGACGAGGTCCGGCTTCTCCGCCTCCATCAGCTCGATCGCCACCTTCGCGTTCGGCGCCTCGCTGACCGCATAACCTTGGCTGCCGAGCCCGACGCGCAGCAGCTTGCGGATCGGCGGCTCGTCATCGACGACCAATATCCTGACGTTCGAGTTTGTCATGCCAGGTCACCCACATCGTGGTCGTCGGTATTCGAAGCGTCGAAATTGGGCGGATTTGCCGGCCTGGGCATTTTGATGGTGAACACCGCGCCCGAACCGTCGGTCCGGTTTGCCGCCATGATCGTGCCACCCATCGCTTCGACGAAGCCGCGGCAGATCGACAGGCCAAGCCCCGTACCGGCGCGGATCTGGTCGCCCTTGCGCACTCGATAGAACGTGTCGAAAATCCGTTCCAGATCGCCGGGAGGAATGCCTGGCCCTTCATCCATGATTTGCAGCAGGACGGAGCCATTGTCGGTCCAACCCTGCATGCGAATCGTCGAGCCTGCCGGGGCATATTTCGCCGCATTGTCGAGAAGATTGAACAACGCTTGCTCGAACAGCACCGGGTCGACCTTCAACATCGGCAAATCCTTGGGGATGTCGGTCTCGATCTTGTGCTCGCCAATGATTTTCCTGGCCCTTTGCAAGGCGGAGCCGACGATGTCGCCGACATAGTGAAAGGCGTAGTTCGGCTCCATCGCGCCGGACTCGATCTTGGTCATGTCGAGCAGATTGGCGATGAAGCGGTTCAACCGCTCGGATTCGTCCAGCACCGTCGACAGCAGTTCGGCCCGGTCCGGTTCGGGAAGCGCGACTGAAAAATCCCGCAGCGTGCCAGCCGCGCCCATGATGGCAGCGAGCGGCGTTTTCAGATCATGGGAAATGGAGGTGAGCAGCGCCGAGCGCAGCCTGTCCGCCTCGGCCGCGAGCTTGGCACGGTCGACGTCGGCAACCAATTGAATACGTTCGATGGCGACCGCCGCCTGGTCGGCCAGTGCGTCAAGCAGCCGCTGCTGCTCGGGCGTCAGCAGCGGACCCTGCTTGTCGTTGTCCAGGCCGACGACCCCGATGGCCGTGCGCCCCGTCCGCAAGGGCAAATAGAGGCGCTTGGCGCCTGGAAGCGTGTCGGCGCCGCGACCCGCGGCACGATTGTGCTCCCAGGCCCAGCGGGCGGCGGCGATGTCGGCTTCGGCCAGCGTGTCGTCGGGCGGATAGCCGGCCTTGACGGTGATGGTCCCGTCTTCCGGCAAAAGCAGCACCACCCGCAGCTTCAGCATCGAGGCGATCTGGAAGGCCGTGGCCCAAAGGACGTCGTCGAGCGTGCCGGCGCCGGCGAGCTTCTTTGAAAAGAGGTAGATGTCTTCCGTGGCCCGCGCCCGCGAGCGGGCGGCGACCGCCTGGCGCTGCACGCGCGCCGTCAGATTGCTGGCGATGACCGCAACGACGAGAAAGACGCCAAGCGCGACGATGCTCTCCGGATCCCGGATCGTCAGCGTATAACGAGGCTCCAGGAAGAAATAATTGAAAGCAAGGGCGCTGGCGAAACAAGCGTACAGAGCCGGCCACAGACCGCCGGTTACCGCCGATGCCAGTACGCCGATGAGAAGAATGATCGCCAGGTTGCGAACGTCGAGAAACTGGTCGAGAACGACGGCGAAGGCGAGCGAACCGATGACAAAGGCCGTGGCCTTGAGATAGGGCCAGATCTCGAACTGCCACTGCTCGTCCGCCGCCTTGACACTCCTCGACGTCACCTCGGCGTTGCGTTCGGTTCCTGAAATGACATGGACGCTGATGTCACCGGCGTTGCGGATGAGATCGTAGGTGAGCGAGCCTTCGATCAATTCCCGCCAGCGCGACCGGGTCGGCCTGCCGACCACGATATGGGTGAAATTGTTCGCCGTCGCATGGCGAACAATGTCCTGCGCGATGTTCTGACCGGGAATGGTGGTCACCTCGGCGCCGAGCTGTTCGGCAAGCCGCAGGTTCGTAGCGAGCCGATCCTTGTCCGCTTCGGGCATGCTGGCCGAGCGAGGGCTGTCGACATGCAGCGCCGTCCACGGGGCACGGAGCCGGTCGGCCAACCTGCGCGCGTAGCGAATACGCGCCGCCCCGCCCGGACGCGCGTCGACGCAGACGAGTACCCTTTCCCCCGCAGCCCACGGTCCAGGAATGGCGTGGGCCTGCATATGGATCAGCAACTGGTCGTCGACGCGCTGCGCGGTGCGGCGCAGCGCCAGCTCCCTGAGCGCCGTCAGATTGCCCGGCGAGAAATAGTTCTCGATCGCGCGCTGCGCGGTGTTGGGGAAATAGACCTTGCCTTCCTCGAGCCGCTTGATCAGGTCGTCGGGAGTGAGATCGATGATCTCGACATCGTCGGCCTGGTCGATGATGGAATCGGGAACCGTCTCGCGAACCCTGACCTTGGTGATCTGGGCGACAACGTCGTTCAGGCTTTCGACATGCTGGATGTTGAGCGTCGTGTAGACGTCGATGCCGTGCGTCAGGATTTCCTGGACGTCGAGATAGCGCTTGGGATGGCGGCTGCCGGGCGCATTGGTGTGGGCGAGTTCGTCGACAAGAACCAGCGCCGGGCGCCGGGCGAGGATGGCGTCGATGTCCATCTCGTCGAGGATGCGCCCCTTGTAGTCGACCTTGCGGCGGGCAATGACCTCATAACCCTCGACCAGGGCCAGTGTCTCCTTGCGCCCATGCGTCTCGACGACACCGATCACCACATCCACGCCGTCGGTCAGCCTGGCGCGGCCCGACATCAGCATCTCATAGGTCTTGCCTACGCCGGGAGCGGCACCCAGGAATATCCGCAGCCGGCCGCGACCTTCCCGCTCGGCATGGTCAAGCAGTGCGTCGGGAGAAGGTCTGGCGTCGTTGTTTCTGTCGTCCGGCATCGGGACCGATCATGGATGGCGCCGGAGATACTGTCGATCCCCAGCCCGCACCATTCACTGTTTCGCGGCGTCCAGCGCAAGGTTGAGACCGAGCACATTGACCACCGGTTCGCCCATGAAGCCGAGTTCCCTGCCCTCGACCTGACTGTCGACAAGCGCCTTGACCTTGGCTTCATCGATCCCCCTGGCCTTGGCCACCCTGGCGACCTGGAAGTAGGCTGCTTCGGGACTGATATCGGGATCGAGGCCACTGCCGGACGTCGTCACCAGGTCCATCGGGACGGGCTGGTTCGGATTCTCCGCCTTCAGTCTTTCCGCATCGCCCTTGATGCGGTCGATCAGCTTGGGATTGGTCGGGCCGAGATTGCTGCCGCTCGAGGCGGCGGCGTTGTAGCCGTCGCCGGCGGCCGAGGGGCGGCCATGGAAATACTTGTCGCTGGCAAAGCCCTGGCCGATCAGTTCGGAGCCGATAACCTTGCCATCCTTCTCGATCAGACTGCCATTGGCCTGGCGCGGGAAGATCGCCTGGGCGATGCCGGTCATGCCGATCGGATAGATCAGGCCGGTCAGGACCGTGAAGAAGACGATCATGATGATCGCGGGTCTTATCTGGGTGAGCATGGAGATGTTCCTCAAAGCAATTCCAGGAAAAGTGTGAAGCGGTTTTCCGTCCGGAATTGCGTTAAAACAAAGAGTTAAGCGAGGCCAAGCGCGGTGACGATCATGTCGATCGCCTTGATGCCGACGAACGGCACGATGAGGCCGCCGAGGCCGTAGACGAGAAGATTGCGGCTGAGCAGCGCGCCGGCGCCGATGGCGCGGTATTTGACGCCCTTCAGCGACAGCGGGATCAGCGCGATGATGATCAGTGCGTTGAAGATGATGGCCGACAGGATGGCGCTTTGCGGCGTCGCCAGATGCATGACGTTGAGTGCCTGCAGCGGGCCGGTCGTTTGTCCCGGTGCGACGTAGAAGACGGCGAACATCGCCGGAATGATGGCGAAATACTTGGCCACGTCGTTGGCGATCGAGAAGGTCGTCAGCGAGCCCCGCGTCATCAAGAGCGCCTTGCCGATCTCGACGATCTCGATGAGCTTGGTCGGATCGCTATCGAGATCGATCATGTTGCCGGCTTCGCGCGCTGCGACCGTGCCGGTGTTCATGGCGACACCGACATCGGCTTGTGCGAGGGCTGGCGCATCGTTGGTGCCGTCGCCGCACATGGCCACCAGCTTGCCCTTGGCCTGTTCGTCGCGGATCAGCTTCAGCTTGTCCTCCGGTGTGGCCTGCGCGAGGAAGTCGTCGACGCCGGCTTCCGCGGCGATCGCCGCCGCCGTCATCGGATTGTCACCGGTGATCATCACCGTGCGGATGCCCATGCGGCGCAGTTCGGTGAAACGCTCGCTGATGCCGCCCTTGACGATGTCCTTGAGGTGGACGACGCCGAGCAGGCGCCCGTCGCGTTCGACCGCCAGCGGCGTGCCGCCGGACTTGGCGATCTCGTCGGCGATGGACTGGAGATCGCGGATGGATTCGCTGCTTGGGCGCGTGCCATGGGCGGCGGCTGCCGACTGGTTGACATGGGCAAGCACGGAATCGACGGCGCCCTTGCGCACCGATGAACCATCGATGTCGACGCCGCTCATACGGGTCTGCGCTGTGAAGGGCACGAAAGTGGCGTGCAGCGTTGCCATGTCGCGGGCGCGGATGGCGTATTTCTCCTTGGCCAGCACGACGATGGAGCGGCCTTCCGGCGTCTCGTCAGCGAGCGAGGCAAGCTGGGCCGCGTCGGCCAGTTCCTGTTCGGTGACGCCCTTGACCGGGCGAAACTGCGTCGCCTGGCGGTTGCCTAGTGTGATCGTGCCGGTCTTGTCGAGCAGCAGCGTGTCGACGTCGCCTGCGGCTTCCACGGCGCGACCCGACATGGCCAGCACGTTGAATCGCACCAGACGGTCCATACCGGCGATGCCGATGGCCGAAAGCAGCGCGCCGATCGTGGTCGGGATCAAGGTGACGAACAGCGCCACCAGAACGGTCACCGAGATATAGCCGCCCGAGTAGGAGGCAAAACTCGGGATCGTCGCGGTGGCCAGCACGAAGATCAGCGTCATGCCGACGAGCAGGATGTTGAGCGCGATCTCGTTCGGCGTCTTCTGGCGCTCGGCACCTTCGACCAGTGAGATCATGCGGTCGAGGAAGGTATGGCCGGAGGCGGCGGTGATGCGGACGCGGACCCAGTCGGACAGCACCTGGGTGCCACCGGTGACCGCCGAACGGTCGCCACCGGATTCGCGAATGACCGGCGCGGATTCGCCCGTGATCGCAGCCTCGTTGACCGAAGCAACGCCTTCGATCACTTCGCCGTCGGACGGGATGATGTCGCCGGCCTCGACCAGCACGGCATCGCCGACCTTGAGGCTGGTGCCGGGCACGAGTTTGTATTTGGTGCGGTCTTCACCGCTCAAAAGCTTGGCCTGGGTCTCTGTGCGTGCCTTGCGCAGCGAATCCGCCTGCGCTTTGCCGCGGCCTTCTGCGACCGCTTCGGCGAAGTTGGCGAACAGCACGGTAAACCAAAGCCAGATGATGATCTGCAGCGTGAAGCCGAGATTGCCGCCTCCGGTGACCAGGTCCTTGACGAACAGCACCGTGGTGAGCGCCGAGACGACGGCAACGACGAACATCACCGGGTTCCTGGCCAGCGTGCGCGGGTCGAGCTTGCGGAAGGCGCCGCCAATGGCGGGAAGCAGGATGCTGGCATCCATGATGCTGGCTGATTTCGAGTTGCTCATTTTGAAGCTCCGGCTTCGGTGTTGTTGGACGGCACCGGATGATCGGATGCCGAAAAGAGATAGGGCGGCCCGTAGGCCAGCAGCCAGAGGACGAGCATGACTGCCGCAAGGCCGAGAAACGTCGACAGGGTCGGGAAAGGAGGAGGTCTCTCCTCCTTTCCGGGATCGTCCCTGTGGCCGACCTTGCGGCGCATGGCATTGAACCAGGACATGACGGTCTCAGAAGGTCTGCCCGTGAGCCATCGCCAGGTGCTCGATGATCGGCCCGACGGCGAGCGCCGGGAAGAAGGTGAGGCCACCGACGATCAGGATGACGCCGACCAGCAGCCCGACGAACAGCGGGCCATCGGTCGGGAAGGTGCCGGCGGAAGCCGGAACCGTTTTCTTCGCCACCAGCGAGCCGGCAATGGCCAGCGCCGGGATGATGACCAGGAAGCGGCCCATCAGCATGCCGATGCCGATCGTGATGTTGTACCAGGGCGTGTTGCCGCTGAGGCCGCCAAAGGCCGAACCGTTGTTGGCCGCCGCCGAAGTGTAGGCATACAGAACCTCGGAGAAGCCGTGCGGGCCGGCATTGCCCATCGACGCCACGCCGGTCGGCAGCACGACGGCGATGGCCGTGAAGATCAGCATCGCCAGCGGCAGGCATAGTATGGCCAGCATAGCCATCTTGACCTCCTTGGCCTCGATCTTCTTGCCGAGATATTCGGGCGTGCGGCCGACCATCAGGCCGGCAACGAAGACGGCAACGACGATGTACATCAGGATGCCGTAGAGACCCGCGCCGACACCGCCGACGATGACTTCGCCAAGCTGCATGTTGATGATCGGGATCATGCCGCCGAGCGCGGTGAACGAGCCGTGCATGGCGTTCACCGCGCCGCAGGAAGCGGCCGTGGTGATGACGGCAAACAGCGCCGACAGGGCGGTGCCGAAACGCGTCTCCTTGCCCTCCATGTTGCCGCCGTCGATGCCCAGCGCATGCACCAGCGGATTGCCGGCGGCTTCCGCCCAATAGCAGATGGCGACACCGGCGATGAACATGACGCCCATGGCCGAGAGGATCGCCCAGCCCTGACGCTGGTTGCCGATCATGCGGCCGAAGACGTTGGTCAAGGCGGCGCCGATGGCGAAGATCGACACCATCTGGATCAGGTTGGAGATCGCGTCGGGGTTCTCGAACGGGTGCGCGGCATTGGCGTTGAAGAAACCGCCGCCATTAGTGCCGAGCATCTTGATGGCCACCTGCGAAGCGACCGGGCCGACGGCGATGGTCTGCTGCGCGCCTTCCAGCGTCGTGGCGTTGACGTAGGCGCCGAGCGTCTGCGGCATGCCGAGCCAGACATAGACCAGCGTCAGCACGATGCAGAACGGCAGAAGCAGATAGAGTGTGGAGCGGGTCATATCGACCCAGAAATTGCCGATCGACTTGCCGGAGGCCCGCGCAAAGCCGCGGATCAGCGCGATGGCGATGGCAATGCCGGTGGCCGCCGAAACGAAGTTCTGCACCGTCAGCCCGGCCATCTGCACGAGATAGGACATCGTGCTCTCGCCACCATAGTTCTGCCAGTTGGTGTTGGTCATGAAGCTGGCGGCGGTGTTGAAGGCCAGCCCTGGTTCAACCGCTGTCATGCCGGCAGGATTGTAAGGCAGGCTGCCCTGCAGACGCTGCAGGGCATAAAGCACCAGGAAGCCGGCGAGGTTGAAGAGCAGCAGGGCGACCGCGTAGGTGGTCCAGTGCTGTTCCTCGCGTTCGCTGGTTCCGCAGATACGATAAAGCCCGCGCTCAAGCGGGCGAAGGACCGGCGAAAGCAGCGTGCGGTCGCCGTTGAAGACGCGGTACATGTAGCCGCCGAGCGGCTTCACCAGCAATATGACGATCCCGCAATAGACCAGGATCTGTATCCAACCGTTCAGTGTCATGGCTGTGGGCTTTCCGTGCCTTCAGAAGCGTTCTGGACGAACGAGGGCGTATGTCAGATAGGCGAGCAGGAACAGCGTAACGCCGCCACCGAGAATATAGTCGATGATCATTTTTTCAGCCTCGCTCTAGAGCGCGTCACAAGCTTTGATGTAGGCGAAACAAAAGGCGAAGAACAAAATTCCGATCCCGATAACAGCTATATCCATTGTGTTTATTCCTTTTGTTCTTTTGCACTTTGCGAATTTGACAGGAGAGTTCGCAATATATCGGAAGTGGCCCGTCGCATCTTTGGCGACGGAACCGGTTGTGTTTCTGAAAGGAATATGGACCCGATCGCCATAAAGGTTCGAGACAGGGCGCAGTGGAAAGAAATAGGAATGTCATAAAGATTTTTGCGCGGGCTCTTCCCAACACTCCACCCAGGGATTTTCGCCCAAGGCACACGGCCAACCACAGGATTGCGATTTCCTTGCGAGCTGCCGGAAACGGGAAAGCCCGGCTGGGGGCCAGCCGGGCTTTCTATGGTGGTGTGGCTTCAGCCGCCACGGGGAACATCAATCTTCAGGCGGCGTAGCCGCCATAACCACGCGCAACGGCGTGCACGCCCGCCACCGGCTCGAGGTCCGGCCACAGGATGCCCGCGGCTTGCGCGAATTCGAGCAACGCCCGGCGCGCCTGCTCGACGCTCACATAACCTGGAACGGCCAGATCACATGCCTTCACCGCATTTCGGTAGAGCGGGCCGCGGCGGGAGGTGGTCCAATTGGTGAGGAAATCGTGCATTTCGGCCAGCGAGGCAATCTCGCGCTTGAAGCCGAGGCCGACCGACAGTGCGACCGGTGAATGAAACAGCTTGTCGTGCATGAAGCGGGCTCCTGGTTTTTTCGCGCGCTTGGAGAGATATCCGGGCGGGTCCGCGAACGGGACGCCGTGAAACGCGCGGAGCGGCAGGAGGTTCCAGACTTAGGTCTTGGCGGTTTTTTGTGCCTGGTCGGCGAAATCATCAATTTTACAGCGCAACTGTCGGGTGCCGGACGCTCAACGGCTCCGCAGCCCGCTTGGCGACGGCAGGCTTTCCAAAATCCCGAAGGAACCATCGAGATCGCTTGCCGCCTTGAGGCTTACGCCTTCTTCACGAACTCGGTCTTGAGCACCAGGCCTTTCACTTGCTTGGTGTTGCATTCGATCTCGCCGGGATTGCCGTTCAGCCGGATGGCCTTCACCAACGTGCCGCGCTTGATCGTCTCCGAAGTGCCTTTGACTTTGAGGTCTTTGATCAGCGTGACGGAATCGCCGTCATTCAATTGAGCGCCATTGCTGTCGCGCACGATTACATCGTTCGGCATGCCATCTCCTGTGATTTGGATCCCACTACCAGATCAGGTGAGAATCCCAAAACCGATGACGACCGCCGACAACCTGCTCGATCTCCGCCACCATGCGTGAATCCATCGCCTGCCGCATCTCGGCTTCCGGTCTGCGCCATCTAGCGGATGGTATTTCGATAGCTACGCCCGCTTGTCGTCCGGATGGCCAAGCTCGCAGAACCACCCGCCCAGATACTTCACCGATGGCGCCTTGGGATCCGGAATCTGCGTCTTCGCCTCGACCGCTGCGCGGAACGGCTCGGCACTATCCTGCGGAGAAAACCCCAGATGGTTGGCGCCGCTGTTGTCGACCGTTTTCACCTTGTTGTCGGAAAGGCCGAAGGAGATCGTATGGCCGACGCGCGGCGCGGTGAGAGCTGCCTCGACCAGACGCACACAGTCGGCGAAGGAGAGGTATGACCACAGCATGCGACGGTCCGCCGGTTCGGGGAAGGATGAAAAGATGCGCAGGCACGCCGTCTCGATGCCGAACTTGTCCCAGTAAAGCCGGCTCAGGCTCTCGACGAAGTTCTTCGACACGCCATAGAGGCTGTCGGGACGGACCGGCACGTCGACGCCGATATGCGCCTCGACCTCGTGATAGCCGACGGCATGTACGGAGGAGGCATAGATGACTCGTTTCACGCCGTGTTTCCGGGCGCCCTCGTAGATGTGATAGGAGCCGCGGATGCTGGAGTCCAGGATGGTTTGCCATTCGCATTCGAGTGGTGCGCCGCCGAAATGCACGATCGCGTCGCAATCCTTGGTGGCGGCAATCGTCGCCTCCATATCAGCGAGGTCGAAGACCGCTTCTTCCTCGTGTAGAGCAAGATCGCCGAACGGTTCGCGGCCTGCCAGGCGGATCGTTTTTGCCAGCGGCACCAGCCCCTTTCGCAGTTCCGAACCGAGGCGGCCGGCTGCGCCGGTGATCAGGATGCGTTCGTAATGCGGCATGATCTACTCCACTTGCGCGACGGCGGCGTTGATGCGCGCGATCGCTTCGGTCAGCACCTCTTCGCCGGTCGCGGTCGAGATGCGGAAATAGGGTGAAAGTCCATAGGCGGCGCCCGGCACCGAGGCCACGCGCCCTTCGTTCAGGAGATAATTCGCCACTGCCGTGTCGTCATCGAGCACGACGCCTTTTGGGGTCCTGCGGCCGATCAGGCTGGCGCAGCCGATATAGGCATAGAAGGCGCCTTCCGGTGGCGAAAGCGTAAGACCGTTGATTCGCCTGATGCCGTCGACGACGAGATCGCGGCGCGCCTCGAACGCCTGCCGAAAGCGTGCCACCTCGTCCTGGGGGCCGTTGAGCGCGGCCACCGTCGCCGCTTGCGCGATCGAGCAGACGGACGTGCAGGACTGGCTCTGGATGGTCGCCATCGCCCTGGTGAGCGGCGCCGGCCCGGCGGCATAGCCGACACGCCACCCGGTCATCGCATAGGATTTGGAGACGCCGTTGACGATCAGGGTGCGGTCCCTGAGTTCCGGGCAAGCCTTGCCGAAGGAGACGAAGTCGCGTCCGTCGAACAGGATGTGCTCGTAAATCTCGTCGGAAAGCACCAGCACCTGCGGATGCCTTGCCAAAACCGCTCCGAGTGCCCGCAGGTCCGATTGCGAATATATGGCGCCGGAGGGGTTGCCGGGCATGTTGAGGAACAGCCATTTCGTCCTTGGCGTGATGGCTTTTTCGAGCAGCTCCGGCGTCAGCCGGAAGCCCGAAGTTTCCGGGCACTCGATAACGACAGGCGTGCCGCCGAGCAGCTTCACCATCTCGGGATAGGAGACGAAGTAGGGCGCCGGCAGGATCGCTTCGTCACCAGACTCCAGCGTCGCCATCAGCGCGTTGAAGATGATCTGCTTGGCGCCATTGGCCACGACGACGTCGTCCGCCGTGTAGTCCAGTCCGTTTTCGCGGCGGAACTTGCCGGCCACGGCTTCGCGCACCTCGGCCGTGCCGGCGGCACCCGTGTATAGCGTCTGGCCGGCCTTCGCGGCGAAATGCGCCGCTTCGATGATGTGGCTCGGTGTCGGGAAATCCGGCTCGCCCAAGCCAAGATCGATCACGTCGACGCCCTTGGCGCGCAGGGCCTTGGCTGCTTGCGAAGCAGCCATGGACGCCGAAGGCTTCACCGCAGACAGGCGCGAGGCAATGTAGCTCATTTGCCGTTCTCCGAAATGTATTCCTTGGAGCGGTCGTTCGCCCGCGCCTCGGTGCTGCGCTTGGACGGATCGCCATAGCCGCCGCCGCCCGGCAATTGGAGGATCAGCCGACGGCCGGCCGGAACATGCTGCCAACCTTTGGGTCGCATCTGCGTGCCATCGTCCAGCCTGACCACGCCGGCCACTCCAGGCCCGCCGCCGTTGCGCCCGTGGGCGGGATGATTGACGCGGTCGAACATGGCCGAAAAGTCGAATTCATGGCCCTCGATCGCCTCGATTTCGATAACCTGCCCGAGCCCGCCGCGGAACTCGCCGTCGCCGCCGGAATCGGGCCGCAGCTCCTTGCGCCAGATGACGATCGGGCCGGTGTGCTCCGTTGCCTCGATCGGCATCGTATGGACGCCGGAGGGGAAGGCCGTCGCCGACAATCCGTCGAGGCCGGGGCGCGCGCCCATGCCGCCGGAATTGAACATCAGCACCTCGGCGCGGCGGCCCGAACCGCCGGAGACCGGCCGAACCGAGATATGGATGTTCCACAGTGCGCCGGCGCCCTCGGCAAGAATCTTGCCGGGCATCGCCTTGGCGATCGCGCCGAGCACCAGATCGGGAACCATGTGGCCGAAGATGTGCCTGAGCGCCACCGGCGCCGGCCGCACGGCGTTCAGGATGTTGACCGGAGACGACACGGTGAAGAAGGCGAGCGACGCGGCATTGTTAGGAATATCGGGCGCCACCACGCATTTCAACGCGTAGCAGGCATAGGCCTTGCTGTAGATGATCGGGCAGTTGATGCCCCATCGGCTCATCGGGTCGGTACCGGTGAAATCGACCTCGACGCCGGCGTCCCGAACCGTGACGGTCGCCGCGAGCTTCACCGGCTTGTCGTAGCCGTCGGTCACCAGCGCGTTCGACCAGCTGCCTTTGGGCATCGCCTTGATGCGTTCGACCATGGCGTCGCGGGTGCGCGAGAAGATGAACTCGCCAAGCCCGTCCAGCGATGCCAGGCCGATCTCCTTCATCATGTCGACGAGGCGTCGGTGGCCGACTTCGTTGCAGGCGGCGAGCGAATAGAAATCGCCGACGACCTGGTTCGGCTCGCGGACGTTGGCGCGCAGGATCCTGACGAGATCGAAATTGACCTTGCCCTTCTCCGCGAACTTCATGATCGGGATCTGGATACCTTCCTCGTAGACCGACTTGCCGTCAGCGCCGAAGCCGCGCCCACCGACATCGACCACATGCGCAGTGCAGGCGAAGAACGCAACCAATTCGCCGTTCAGGAACGACGGCGACACCATGGTGATGTCGTGCAGGTGGCCCGTGCCCAACCAGGGGTCATTGGTGACGTAGGTGTCGCCCTCGAACATGGTTTCGCGCGGGATTTCATTCATGAAATGCAGCACCGCCTCGGCCATGGTGTTGACATGGCCGGGCGTTCCCGTCACCGCCTGTGCCAGCATCTGGCCGCGGGGATCGAACACGCCCGCCGACAGGTCGCCGGATTCGCGCACCGATGTCGAGAAAGCCGTGCGCAGCAAGGTGAGGGCCTGCTCCTCGACCACCGAGATCAACCGGTTCCACATAACCTGCATGCGGATTTCACTGATGTCGCTCATGCCTGGCTGCCTTTGCGGATCAGAAGGATTGCGCCGTCGCTCTGGATGACGGCGTCGAAGCTCGTGGTGACGACGGTGGACGTCTCGCGTTCGACGATGATGACCGGGCCCGCCACCCGATCGCCGGTGCACAGCCCCTCCCGTTCGACGATGCCATAGGTCCGTGGCGCACCGCTGGCCGGATCGAACACCGCGCGGCTTGTTGCCGGCTGAGTGGTCCGCTTGCCGGTGATCAGCTCGTGCCTGGCGACAGCAGGCCGGACATCCGTCGCCTTCACGGACCAGGTGACGATCTCGATTTCCAGGCCGCCAAGTCCTTCGATGGCGCGGCCGAAGAAGCGTTGGTAATTCGCCTGGAACAAATCCTCGAGCGTGGTTGCGGCATCGTTGCCGAACGGCTTGTCCGGCAGCGGCACGGGGATTTCCCAGCCCTGGCCGGCGTAGCGCATGAAGGCGGTGATTTCGCATGTGATCGTACCGTTGGCCCCTGCCCGCACGAAGCTTTCGGCTGACACTTTGAGGTCGTCGAGCAAAGCATTGGCCTCGGCCGGCTTGAACTGCGACAGCCGCGTCAGCCGGGATGCCAGGGCTTCGTAGCCGAACGGAGCCTTGAGGAAGCCGATCGCCGATCCGACGCCCGCGCCCTTGGGGACGATGCACTGGTCGATACCGAGTTTCTCGCAAAGCCTCGCGGCGTGAAGCGGGGCCGCGCCACCGAAGGCGATCATCACGTTGTCGGAAATGTTTTTGCCGTTTTCGACGGCATGGACGCGGGCGGCATTGGCCATGTTCTCGTCCACCACCTCGCAGATGCCGAAGGCCGTCGCCATGGCATCGAGCGACAGGCGTTCGCCGACATCGCGCAGGATCGCCTGTTCGGATGCGGACGTGTCCAGCCTGATGGCGCCGCCGGCGAAATTGTCGGGATCGAGCTTGCCGAGCACCAGGTCGGCATCTGTGATGGCCGGGCGCCTGCCGCCGCGGCCGTAGCAGGCCGGGCCAGGTTCCGATCCGGCACTTTCGGGACCGGTCTGGATGCGGCCCATGGCGTCGACCCAGGCGATCGAGCCGCCGCCGGCGCCGATCTCGATCATCTCGATCACGGGAATGGAGATCGGCATGCCGGAACCTTTGCAGAAGCGATAGGTACGCGCCACTTCGAAGGTTCTGGCGGTGCGTGGCGCATAATCCTCGATCAGGCAGATCTTTGCAGTGGTGCCGCCCATGTCATAGGAGACGACCTTTTCCAGGCCGAATCGCCTGGCGATGTCGGCGGCGAAGATGGCGCCGCCGGCCGGGCCGGACTCGACGAGGCGCACGGGAAATTCCGAGGCCGTCTCCACCGAGATCAGACCGCCGCCCGAATGGATCATGAAGACCGGGCACTCGGCGCCCATCTCCTTCAAGCGGGTCTGGAAACGCGCGAGATAGTCCGCCATCTGCGGCCGCACATAGGCGTTGGCGCAGACCGTGTTGAAGCGTTCGAACTCGCGCATCTGCGGCGAGACTTCGGCGCTGATCGAAATCGGGATGGTAAGCTTGCGGGACAGGATAGCGCGTGCCCGGCGCTCATGATCAGGGTTGGTGTAGGCGTGGATGAAGCCGATCGCCACGGAGCCGAAGCCGCCGGCCCCGATCCGGTCGGCAATGCCTTCCAGGGCGGCTTCGTCGAGCGGCTGAAGCTCCTGGCCTTCCGCGCCGATCCGGCCCTTTACCGTGAAACGGTGCTCGCGCGGGATTAGCGGCGCCGGCAGCTGCAGGTCGAGGTCATACTGCTCGAAGCGGTTTTCCGTACGCATCTCGATGACATCGCGGAACCCTTCGGTGGTGACCAGCGCGGTCCTGGCGCCACGGCGTTCGATGAGCGCATTCGTCGCCAGCGTCGTGCCGTGGATGATGATGCCGATCTCGGCAAGCGCGATACCGGCATCGCGCGTGACGACGGCAATGCCGTCCAGGATCGCCTGCTCGGGCGCCGCATAATTGGTCAACACCTTGGTGGAGAAGATCGTTCCCCTGAGGTCGAGCGCGACGTCGGTGAACGTGCCGCCGATGTCCGCGCCGAGACGGATGTCGTCTTTGGAGGTCATGCCTTGGCCTTCTGGGAAGCGAGCGCGGCGTCACGCATCTGGGAAAGGGTCTGTCGGGGCGTCAGCGCTTCGGGAGATATGGCGATGTCGAGGACCGCTCCCGTCACGGATCCGAGCGCCCGATCGAACGCCGCCGCGAAATCGCGCGTCGCCTCGATCCGCTCGGCATGGAAGCCATAGGCCTTTGCCAGTGTCACGAAATCAGGGTTTTCGAGCGACGTGCCCGAAACGCGCGCCGGATAGTGGCGCTCCTGATGGGCGCGGATCGTGCCGTAGATGCCGTTGTTGAGGATCAGCACGATCGGCTGCGCGCCAGCCTGCATGGCGGTTCCGAGTTCCTGGCAATTCATCTGGAAGTCGCCGTCGCCGGCAAAGCAGACGACCGTGCGTTCTGGAAACGCAACCTTGGCGGCAATTGCCGCCGGCAGGCCGTAGCCCATGGCGCCAGACTGCGGGGCGAGCAGCCGTGCGTCCGGCCCGAACTTGAAGAACTTGTTCGGCCAGACGGTGAAATTGCCGGCGCCGTTGGTGAGAATGACGTCGGGAGGCAGGTTTTCGCGCAGCCAGGCGCTGACCTCCACCATGTCCACCGGGCCGGGCTGGACGGGCGCGCCGAATGTCCCTTCATAGGCTTTGCGGGCCGTCGCGCGCCAGTCCGCCCAGCCGCCTTTGACGGGCGTCAACGCCCGGGCGAAAGCGTTCGGCCCGGCATGGATACCGATGGCCGGCACATAGATCTTGCCGATCTCGCGATCGGAGCCATGGGCATGGATCAGTTTCTGGCGCGGCAACGGCACGGACAGCAGCGTATAGCCGTCCGTGGTCATCTCGCCGAAACGCACATTGACGGCCAGGATCACGTCGGCGTCGCGGAGCAGGGCTTTGACATGCGCCACCATGCCGACGCCGGCCTCGCCGACAAAGACCGGCGAATGGTTGTCGAACTGGTCCTGATAGCGAAAGGCCGCCACGACAGGGATGTCGGAAACCTCTGCGAAAGCCTGTAGCGCCGCGCGTCCGTCCACGGTCCAGTTGGCGCCGCCCATGAGCAGGACCGGCCTCTCGGCCTTGGCCAGCAGCCTGAAGGCCGAAGCGATCGCTTCCGGCGCCGGCGCCGGCTCGAAAATGGCCACCGGTGCGCTGAGCGGAGCCGCTTCGGTCATGGTGGTCAGCATGTCCTCGGGCAGCGCGACCACGACGGGACCAGGTCGTCCGGTCAATGCGGTCGTCCATGCCCGCGCCACAATCTCGGGCAGGCGCGCGACATCGTCGATCTCGACCGCCCATTTGGCGACCGTGCCGAACACCGCCCGGTAGTCGATTTCCTGAAAGGCTTCGCGGCCCTTCATGTCGGTGCCGACCTGGCCGACGAACAGGATCATCGGCGAACTGTCCTGCATGGCCGTGTGAACGCCGATGCTGGCGTTGGTGGCGCCTGGGCCGCGCGTCACGAAACAGATGCCTGGCGAGCCGGTAAGCTTGCCGTAGGCCGAGGCCATGAACGCCGCGCCGCCTTCATTGCGGCAAAGCGTGTAGTCCAGCTTTCCCTGCGTGTCGTGCAGCGCGTCCAGGACGGCCAGATAACTTTCTCCGGGCACGCCGAAGCTCCTGGTCGCGCCAAGCCCGATCAGGCACTCGACGAGAAGGCGGCCGCCATTGCGGATCATGCTTCGACATCCTCACTTTGGCGGCAGGTCGATCGAGCCTGCCTTCGGTTCATAGGTGCACGCAGGCGGTTCGGGGCGAAATCAAGAAATGCCGTCTATTCGAAAGTTTTTCTTTGCCGAGCAGCGTGCACCAGCACGCCCGGATTCATCGTTCCCCGTGGATCGAATGCATCCTTGAGCCGCGCCATGAGTTCGCGCTCCAACGGACTGCGGTTTCGGTCGGCCATGGCGACCTTGGCGCGGCCAAGTCCATGCTCGGCCGCGAAACTGCCGCCCATTTCCGTGGCGAGCGACGATAGCGCCTCGGCGAACCGCCCGGCCTTGCCGTCAAAATCGGCGCGGCCTTCCGGCGGCGACAGATTGTAGTGGATGTTGCCGTCGCCGAGATGCCCGAACGGGTTTATCCGCACGCCGGGAAGAATGTCGTCGCAGATCTCTGCGCCGGCCTCGACGAAACGGGCGATAGCGCCCGGAGGCACCGAGATGTCGTGCTTCAGCTGCTCGCCTTCCAGCCTCTGTCCTTCCGGCTGCTCCTCTCGCAGCCGCCAGAATTGTGCGCGATGCGCGCCCGTCGCCGCCAATGCTCCGTCCAGCACCAGGCCTTGCTCCATCCCCCACTCCAGCGCCGAAGCCAGTATCTCGTCGAGTGGAACGCGGGGGACGGCCGATGCCAGTTCGACCAGCACATAGACCTCGCCGCGTGCCTCCAACTGGTAGGCTAGGTCGGGCAGGTGTTTGAGGGCCAGTCCCAGCCCGATGTCGGAGAAGAACTCGAGGCCGGTCAGGAATTCCCCCGCCTCGCCCCGCAGAAAGGTGCCGAACGAAACCGCGGCAGCGAAATCGGGCATGACGACAAGCGCGCTCGCCTGCCGCTGCGGCATCGGGTAGAGCCGCAGGATCGCCCGCGTCACGATGCCAAGCGTTCCTTCCGCGCCGCAATAGAGCTTGCGCAACTGGTAGCCGGCATTGTCCTTCTGCACCGCGCGCAGCCCGTTCCATATCGCCCCGTCAGGGGTCACGACCTCCAGGCCAAGCACGAGGTCTTGCATCATGCCATACCGGAATGCCTGGCTGCCGCCGGCATTGGTGCCGACCAGGCCGCCGATCCTGGCGCTGCCTTCCGCGCCGAGATGCATCGGAAACATCAGGCCGTGCGGTTCCAGCGCCTCGTGCAGCGCGGCAAGCACGGCCCCCGCCTCGATGAGGATCGAGCCGCTGTCCAAGTCCGGTTTGCCGATCGCCGTCATGCGCGAAAGCGAAACGATCACCGCATCCGGCCGATCGGCGACGGCGCCGCCGCAAAGCCCGGTGTTGCCGCCTTGCGGCACGACCGCCAGTCCGGCCGCATGGCATGCCTTTACGACACTGGCCACTTCGGAGGTGTCCGCAGGCCTGGCTACGCCCAGAGCCGCGACGCCGTAGCGATCGAGCGAATCGCGCTGATAGGGCCTGGCATCGCTGCCCGAAAGCCAGCCTTTCGGTCCGAGCATCTCGCGCAAGACGGTGACGGGATCAGTCACGGACATGGCTGCGGCCTGACGCGGGATCGTTGCATCGATCAGTGACCAAGCACTTGCGACAGGAACTGCCGCGTGCGCTCGTTGCGGGAAAAGGTGAAGAATTCATCGGGAGGCGCCTGTTCGACGATCTCGCCTCCATCCATGAAAATTACCCGGTCGGCAACCCGGCGCGCAAAACCCATCTCATGCGTGACGCAGATCATTGTCATGCCTTCGGAGGCGAGCGTGACTATGACGTCGAGCACTTCCGCGATCATTTCCGGGTCGAGCGCAGAGGTCGGCTCATCGAACAGCATGATCTCGGGCTGCATGCAAAGGGCACGCGCTATCGCGACCCGCTGTTGCTGGCCGCCGGACAACTGACCGGGATACTTCATCGCCTGTTCAGGAATGCGTACCTTCTCCAGATAGCGCCGGGCGGTCGCCTCGGCATCCGCGCGCGGCACCTTGCGCACGATCATGGGCGCGAGCATGCAGTTCTCCAGCACCGTCATGTGTGGAAACAGGTTGAAGTGCTGGAACACCATGCCGACTTCCCGCCTGATCCCGTCGATGTTGCCGACATCGTCGTTGAGCTCGGTGCCGAGCACGGTGATCCGGCCGCCATTGTGCTGCTCCAGACGGTTGATGCAGCGGATCATGGTGGACTTGCCGGAGCCGGACGGGCCGCAGACGACGATCCTCTCGCCGCGATCCACGGACAAGCTCACCTTTCGCAGCGCCTGGAATGTCCCGTAATATTTGTCGAGATTTTCGATCAGCACCGCGGGGCCGCTGGATCGGTTTCCTGAAATCACGTAAACGCCCCCTATCGTTCGCCGACCGACATACGGCGCTCGAGAAAAGCGCCATAGCGGGACAGGCTGAACACGAAGATGAAGTAGATGAAGGCGATGAAGGCATAGACCTCGCCATAGGCGAAGCGCCACTCGCCGGTGCCGTAGGCGGCATTGCCGGAGGCCAGGATCTCGAAGAAGCCGACGATGATCACCAGCGAGGTTTCCTTGAACGAGATCACGAACTGGTTGATCGTCGCCGGCAGTGCATTGCGCATGGCCTGCGGTAGAAGAATGCGGCCGACGCGCTGCCAGTAGCGCATGCCAAGCGCCTTGGCTGCCTCTTCTTGCCCACTGGGAACGCCCTGCATCCCACCTCTGACGATCTCCGCCTGGTAGGCGGAAAAAAACAGGGCCGAGCCCAGGATCACCCGGTACAGCTTGTCGCCCACCAGCCATTGCGGCAGTGCGAACGGCAGCACGATGGCGAAGGTGAACAGGATCGAGATCAGAGGCAATGAACGCACCCCGTCGATGATGAGGCCGGTGGTGCGGGAAATCCATGGCAGGCCGGAGCGGCGCAGCAGCGCCAGGCAGATTGCCAGCGGGAAGCCGATCAGGCAGGTGGTCACGAAGATGAACAGGGTCAGCGCCAGTCCGCCCCAGGCCTCCTCGCCGACATAGGGCAGACCAAGCACGCCGCCCTTCATCAGCACGTAGAAAAGCGCCGTTCCGGCTCCCCATACGAGTGCGATGCGGCGACCCGTCCAGAAGGCCGGAATGCAACTTAGCACCGTCATGACCACGACGGTCAGGCAAGCCAGGGCCGACCGCCACTGCTCGTCATAGGGATAGAGGCCGAACAGGATGATGCGCCATCGCGCGGCAATGACCGACCAGCAGGCTCCCGCCGCCGCCTGACAGGCTTCGGGTCCGCCGCTCGTCGTGAAGACGGCCGAGAAAACCGCCCAATTCAGGAGCTTCCAGACCAGGAAGACCATGATCGCCAGGGAAGCCAGCGACAGCAATGCCTGCAGGGGTGTCGCAAAGAAGCGCCGCCTCAGATCCTCGATCTTTCCAAGGGCAGGAGGGGCGACAACGACCATTTCCATCCCTCACCCCCTCAACTGGTTGCCCTTGAGGGCGATTGCTTTGTTGATGCGGTTGAAGATGGCGGCGAGGCTGAGGTTGATGGCGAGGAAGCCAGCCATCAGGATGCCGATCGCTTCGATTGTCTGGCCGGAATGGTTGATCGTCAGCGCCACGATCATGAAGAAATCCGTGAAGCCCACCGCGATGCCCATTGTGGTCGCCTTCATCAGCCAGACATACTGGTTGGCGAGGATTGGCAGCATGGCGCGTAGTGCCAGCGGCAGCCGCACCAGCATGAAGACCCGCCACGGGCCGAGGCCCAGGGAAAGAGCCGCCTCGACCTGGCCCTTGCCGACAGCCTTGAACCCGCCGCGCACGATCTCGGCGATGTAGGAGCCGCCATAGATGGCGATCGCGATGGCCAGTGTCGCAAATTCCGGCGGAATGCGCAGGCCGCCTCTCAGATTGAGACCTTGCAGCGCCGGGAAATCGAGCAGCGGCAAGTCGGCCAGGCGGCCGGCCACCAGAACGACGGCCGCGCAGGCAAGTGCCGCCGCCGCGCAGGCAAGCTGGATGCCGCCACGCTGGCCGACCGGCAGGCTGAGGCGCGATGTCCTGCCCAGCCAGATCGGCAGCGCGATGGCGGCAATCACAGCCAATGTCGCCGCAGCGAGCGCGGCGCTGCTGACATTGGGGAACGGAATGTAAAGCCCCCGGCTGGTGAGGAGAAAGCCCCATCCCTCATGCGCGGCGCGCGGCGTCGGCAGATGGGTGATGACGGCATACCAGAAAAAAACCTGGAGGATCAGCGGGATGTTTCGGAAGATGTCCACATAGGTGCGGCCGAGCAGCCGGGCCAATTCGTTCGAGGATGTTCGCGCCAGGCCGACGATCGTTCCCACGATCGTCGCCAGCGTCAGGCCGACGGTTCCCAGAAACAGCGTATTGATGATCCCGATGAGGAAGTACCACCAATAAGGATCGTTCGCCGTGGCGGGCAGCAGCGAGAAGTTCAGGTCCCAGCCCGTGGACTTGAACAGGAAGTCGAATCCGGAGGTGATCCCCTGCGCCGCCAGGTTCTGTCTGGCGATCGCAATGCCGGCAAGCACCATCGCGGCGATCGAGCCGACATACAGGACCTGCAACAGTGCGTTGCGGACTTTTTGATTTCTCAGCAGGCTGACCATTCAGAAATCCTTCCCGAATTGCCGCGCGGTCCCGCCCGGTGGGAGCCGGGCGGGACCTGGAGCGAGATGCGTTCAGAACGGATCAATCGACAGCCAGCGGGAACAGGACACCGCCATTGTTCCACAAATTGGTCAGTTCGCGATCCATCTTGTAGGGCGAGTCCTTGCCGAGATCGCGATCGAAGATTTCGCCGTAGTTGCCGACGTTCTTGATCACCTTGTAGGCCCAGTCGTCGGAGAGCCCGAGACCTTTGCCCATGCCTGGCGTGACGCCGAGGAATTTGGCGACCTGCGGTGAGGTCGGCTTGGCCTTTATCTCGTCGACGTTCTTCGAGGTAATACCTTCCTGCTCGGCAAAGATCAGCGTGCTCAGCGTCCAGTTGGCGATGTCGACCCAGTTGTCGTCGCCTTGCCGCATGATCATGACTTCAGGCTCGACGGCGAGCACGTCGGGCAGAATGACGTGGTCGTCGACCTTGCTCTTGGCGATGCGCGCAATGGCCAGTGTCGGACCCCACTGCGCATAAAGATCGCAGCGTCCCGAGAAATAGGCCTGCTCGAGCTCCTCGGTCTTCTCGATGAGCACCGGTTCGAGCTTGATGCCGAGCTTGGCCGTATAGGCAGCGACCTGCTGTTCCTGCGAGGTGCCGGCGGGAATGCAGATCGTGCCGCCTGCGGCATCCTTGAGCGACTTGAGGTTCAGCTCCTTGTGCGCCATCACCTTGGTGGTCCCGAGATAGTAGGACATGGAGAACTGCAGCCCAAGTTCGGTGTCGCGGCTGAGCGTGCCGCCCGAGGCCTTGATGATGATGTCGACATCGCCGGACTGCAAGGCCGGCCAGCGCTGGGCCCAGCTGATCGGAACGACCTTCAGCTTCGCCGGGTCGCCGAACACGGCCGCGGCTACCGCCTTGCAGAGGTCGATGTCCATGCCCTTCCAGTTGCCCTTGTCGTCCACCTCGGCGAAGCCGAGATAGGAGCCGTCATGGCCGGTGCAGTTCAGCATGCCGCGTGCCTTGACGGTTTCGAGCGTCTTGCCGCCGGCGGCTTCCGCCGGCGCCGCAAAATGCACGAGGCCAAGGGCCAGGGCCGAAGCCCCCCATTTCATCATTTTCATGTTCCGTCTCCACTGTTGAGGTTGTTTGGTTTCTTGTTGTTGGAGGCCTAAAAAGCGTCTTTCAGGCCTCGGTCTCGAAGCCGCTTCTAGTCGGAAAGCGGGGCCGGTTTCGGTAACGAGGAAATCGTGAGGTCGCCGCGCCAGTCCTGCTGAGCCAGCCATCGGTGAAGTGCGGCGACCGCCTTCACACGCAGATGTCCGCGCGGGACGACAAGATAGAAGCCCGGGACTTCCTCTGGCTTCATATCGGCAATGGCGTCGCGGCCGATCGGCGCGACCAGCGTGCCCGCTCGGAAATCTTCCTCGGCGTCGATGACGGAAACCAAGCCCACACCTATGCCTTGCAAGGTCGCCCGGCGCATGGTCGCGGCGTCGTCGAAGCTGATGCTGCGGTCGCCATCCGTCAGTTCCACGCCAAGGTGGCGCAATATGTCCGGCCACAGACGCTTCGACTTGACGGTGTCGAGCAACGTGAACTGTGTCAGATCATGCGCCGACTTGATCCTTTCGCCGATCGCCGGCGTGCAGCAGATGATCTTCGGGTCCGGCACCAGCAACGTGGTTTCATAGTCGGACCAGTTGCCGTAGCCCCACTGGACCGTCATATCGATATCGTCGCGCCCGAAATCGGGCAGGTCGACCATCGTCGTCAGGCGCAGATCCGCGCCCGGCAAGATTTCCCGGAACAACGAAAGCCGCGGCAGGAGATAGTGCGTGGCGAAGTATGGGCTTGCATTCAGGTTGATGCGGTCCCGATAGTTCGACTTGGTGACGCGGCGAACGCCTTCGGCAAACTCGTTGAAGCCGGCTTTGACATAGTGCGACAGAAGAATGGCCGACTCGGTCAGTTCGATCGACCGGCCCTTACGCTCGAACAGCGTTACCTGGAGCGTATCCTCCAGAAGCTTGATCTGCTGTCCGACGGCCTGCGGCGTGACCAGCAATTCATCCGCCGCCTGCCGAAAGCTCTTGTGCTGCGCGACCGCGTGGAACACGCGCAGAGCATTCAGCGAGGGAAGGCGCAGCTTGCCGGTCATCGAAAATCCCGTTCCTTTCCCTGCTTGTGGCCGGTCGGTCATGCACTGCCTCGGTCATGCACTGCCAGAGTTCAGTCGCCTGCGGCGAAAGAGGCTCAGGCGTATATGTAACCGCCTGAAACAATTACGTTTTCACCGGTCATGTAAGTGTTCTTGGGGCTGCCCGTCATCAGCACCCATTCGGCAATTTCCTTTGGCTCGGCACCGCGGCCGAGCGGGCTCGCCTTGGCCAGTTCCTCCAGGAAGCCGAGCGCTTTTGCCTTCTCCGTCGCCATGCCGGCCGGCGCCACCGAATTCACCAGAATGCCGTCCTTCGCCACGTGATGGGCAAAGGATCGGGTAAGGCTGACGACGGCGGCCTTGGTCGCCGCATAATGAGCGTTCTGCGGATGCGCCTTGAAGGCGTCGACCGAGGTCAGGTTCACGATCCGCCCGCGGACGTGGCTCTTCGGCTCCTGCGATTGCATGTGGCGAACCGCCGCCACCATCATGTGGTAGGTGCCCTTGATGTTGATGCCGTTGGAGGCATCCCAGTCGGCGTCGGTGATTTCGAGGAGCGGGCGGCGAGGGTAGATCGCGGCGCAATTGATCAGCGTGTCGACGCGCCCGAGTTTCGAAACGATCGCCTCGAATGCGGCGTGGCACTCTGGGCCTACCTGGATGTCGCAAAGGGCGGTCGCGGTAGGCAGTCCGCTGGCCTTCGCGGTCGCCAGCGCGGACTCGGCGGCTTCCTGGTTGATGTCGATGATGCCGATCTTTGCCGCTCCGGCCTCGACAGCCATCTCGGCTAAGAGGGCACCGAGGCCGGCACCACCGCCAACGATCAGAACGGAAAGATCTTTCATCCCAGTTTTCCTTACTTGGTACCGCTTGGCGAGGTTGGCCAAGTCGGCATGATGTCGAAACGGGTAACGTCGGCCCATGCGGGGAGCCCAAGCACAGCGACGACCATCCTGGCCACGTCATCCGGTTGCACCACTTTGCTGGCGTACATGGCTGCGCGCGCGTTGGCGTCGAGGATGTCCTGGTAGAGCTGCGTCTCGACACGGCCGGCAACGATCTCGGTGACGCGTACGCCTGATGGGGAGAGGTCGGCGCGCAGCGCTGCTGCAAAGCCTGATATCGCCGCCTTGGTCGCTGAATAGACGGCAACGTTGGAGTATGCCGCGTGGCCCGCTGTGGAGCCGGTGAACAATACATGCCCGGACTGCCGCTCGCGCATTTGCGGGACGACGAGGCGCGTGAGCAGGATTGCCGCGCTGAGGTTCACCTCGAGCGTGGTGTCGATGTCAGCGATCTTCATATCGGCGAAGTTGCCGAGCGGCGGCATGACCCCGGCATTGTTGATCAGCACGTCGATGGTGAGATCCGCCAGGGCCGCTTCCAGGGCCTCGCGGTCGGTGACGTCGACGGCAATCGGCACGATGCCGGACCGCTGTGCCTGCAGCTCCTTGAGCGCGGCCTGGCTGCGCCCGACCGCATAGACGTCGTAGCCGGCGTCGCTCAGCGCGATCGCTATGGCCCGCCCTATGCCGCTCGTCGCACCGGTGATGAAGGCTGTCGTCACGTGGACTTTCCTGATTGTCTGTTTTCAGTTTGCGGCCCGGGCCGATGCCGCGAAACCAAGAAAACCAGCAAAAAGGAAAGATAAACTTTCGAAAATTTCGAACGCCTCCAAAATCCCTTGGGGTGTTGGTTTAACCGCAGCAGCCGAAAACCCAGGGAAACGCTGGCAAGCTGGCGCCTTCAACCCTTGGGAAACCCGCGCAGCCGGTGACGGAACAAAAAACACGGCTTTCGCAACGGATGTCTAATTTTCGGCTCAGGCGCGCCGATGCGATCGAATTCGCCGAGGCCTCATCCGCCTGTCGAGACAGGCCTTTTCATGTCGGTGAAAAGTGAGGCCGCCGCCGCCTTCTGCTCGGCTTCGATTGCCTCCACGCCAGAGGCTCGGGCCAGGGCGCGCACCCGCCCGAGGCTGTTGTGCAGGTGCTTGCGCATGGCCCGGCGGGCGGCGCGGCCATCCTGCCTTTCGATGGCGTCGACGATCGTCTTATGTTCGCTGTGTATGCGCGCGTAGTAGCTGTCCTTGAGTTCGGGCGTGACCAGATAGCCGAGCTGGAAGCGCGGCACGATCATCGGCCCGAGATAGCTTAGGAAACCGTGGATGAATTCATTTCGTGCCGCCTTGGCGATCGCCAGGTGGAAATCATAGTCGTAGTGGATCTGGACGACGGCGGGATCGGCCTGCTGGGCGTCGACTTGTTCCATCAAGGTGCGGATCGCGCTGGCTTCCGCATCGGTGCGCCGTTCCGCGCACAATCCCGCCGACTCCACCTCGACGCTCAACCTCAGCTCGAGCAGCGCAATGGTTTCCGGCAAGGTCCTGAGCGCTTCGTCCGGTATCGAGAAGTTGCGCGGCGCCGGCGTCTCGCTGACGAACATACCGCGCCCCTGCTGCGGCACCACCAGGCCTTCGGAACGTAGTCGCGCCACAGCTTCCCGCACCACGGTGCGGCTGACATCGTACTCGGCGCAAAGCTCCGCCTCTGTCGGCAATTGCGCGCCGGGCAGCAGCTGTCCGGAACGGATCTTCTCGGACAGGCTCTCCGCCACGACGGTGGAAAGCGGCTTGCGCTTCGTCATCAGTCTCCCTCTCGCCAGATTCGGGATGATGCCCGAACCGGCAGGACCATTCAAACCGCCGCGGTGACGATCAGTTCGACCAGCATTCCGGGCTTCGCCATCCGTCCTTCGCCCGATGAGCGCGCCGGTGCGTGCTCCCCGGGCATCCAGGCGTCCCACACCGCGTTGACTTCGTCGAAATCCCTGATGTCGTCCAGCCACATCTGCACATGAAGGATGCGGGTCTTGTCCGTGCCCGCCTTGCCAAGCAGCGCATCGATCTTGCCGAGCACCTCGCGCATCTGGTCGGCCGCGGACTGGCCGGGCCTCGCGACCTGGCCGGTGAGGTAGAGCGTGCCGTTATGGATGACGCCGTGGTGGATGCGGGTATCGAAGTCGAAGCGCTGGATGTCGCTCACTGGCCGGATATTGCTCACTGGATTATCCTTGTCAGATAGCCGGCGTTTGCCGGATGGGATTTCCCTGCAGATATTGTGCGTAAGGCGCCTGAACCAGCCAGCCGGCGTCGACCGGCAAGGTGACGCCGGTAATCGAAGCGGCGCGCTCCGAGCAGAGGAACAATGCCGCCTCGGCGACATCGCGCGGCTCGACGAAGCGTCGCAGTGCCGTGGTGGCCTGTATGGCTTCGGGGTTGCGTTCACCCTTGGCGATCTTGGTCTTCAAACCATCGGAAAGTGTATAGCCGGGCGCGACCGCATTGACGCGAACGCCATGCGGGCCGAGTTCGGCGGCGAGGATCTGGGTCAGGGCCAGGACCGCATGCTTTCCCGGCGTGTAGGCCGGCAGCGACAGCGGCGCGAAAGAGGCGAGCGAGCCGACATTCAGGATCGCGCCTCGCCGGGCGGCCGACATCAGCCGGCCAAACACCTGGCACCCCAACAGCGTGCCGCGATAATTCACCCGCCACATCTTCTCGTCCTCGTCCAGATCCTGATCAAGGACGTACTTGCCGCTCTGCAAGATGCCGGCGCAGTTGACGACGACGTGAGGCGTGCCGAACCCGTCGCTGACAATCCGTGCCAGAGCCTCGACTGAGCCGCTATCTGCGACATCTGTCTGGACAAACAGCGCACGCGGCGCGCCTGCCGCCTGGCAGGAGCCGGCCGCCTCATTGCCCCTCGTCGCATCCCGGCCGGAGACGACCACATGATAACCGTCTTCGGCGAAGCGCTGCGCGATAGCGCGTCCGATGCCGGACGTGCCGCCGATGACGACGGCAGTCGGTGTCTCAGCCATGGCCGCGGTCCTTGCCTTCGATGTCGAAGAATTCGGACATCGCCCGGACCTGGAAATCCATCATCGGGCGTCCCGGTTGAACGCGGCAGCCGACCCCCTTGGCCGCCCGCAGCAGAGCGGTTTCCGCAGGCTCCATGATAATGTCCACGACCGTCATATCCGGGGTCAGCCGGCTGACGTCAAGCGGCAGCGGATCGCCGGCATGCATGCCGACAGGTGTGGCGTTGATCGCCATATGCATGCCGGAAGGCTCGGCCTCTCCGACCTGGATGCGGCATTTCGGGAACGCGCGGCCAACCAGCGCCGCCAGTTTCCCGGCACGCGCCGTATCGATGTCGGTAAGGCGGATTTCGTCGGCGCCGGCTTCCGCGAGACAATAGGCTAGCGAGGCACCGGCGCCACCGGCACCTACTTGAAGAATGCGGCGGCCGGCGATCTGATGTCCGTTTGCCTTGAGCGCATCGATGAAGCCGACGCCGTCGAAATTGTCGGCATACCAGCTGCCATCCGGCAGCCGTCGCACCGAGTTGGCGCTTTCAACCCGCGCGGCGCGGTCATGCGCGGCGGAGCATTTGTGGTAGACCGCAACCTTGTACGGCACCGAAATGATCACGCCCCTGATATTCTCGGCTGCCGTGATGCCGGCCCAGAAGGTCTCGAAATCCTCCGGGCGGCAGCTCAAGGGCACCATGAGGCTGTCGAGGCCCTTCTGCTCGAAGATCTCGTTGAATATGCCGGGGCTCTTGGCATGGGCCACGGGATGGGCCAGCATCACGAAGATCTCGGCCTTGCCGGTTCCGCGCATCGGTTTTACTCCTTTTCTTTTGACAGTTCGTGGCCGCTGAGGATCTCCAGCGCCCGGACGAGAGACGAGTGATCGGCCTCGGCGCCACCTGGATGGCCCGAACAGGCATTCATCAGTTGCTGCGCCATGGCGGTGTTCGGCAGCGCCACGCCAAGGACGCGGGCACTGTCAAGCGCCAGGTTGAGATCCTTCTGGTGAAGCTTAATGCGGAAGCCTGGGGCGAAGGTCCGGTCGATCATGCGCTGGCCATGCACTTCCAGGACGCGGGAAGCGGCGAAGCCACCCATCAGGGCGCCGCGCACCTTCGCCGGGTCGCACCCGGCCTTGCTGGCGAAGACAAGCGCTTCGGCCACGGCCTCGATGTTGAGCGCGACGATGATCTGGTTGGCGATCTTGCAGGTCTGCCCGGCGCCATTCTGCTCACCGATCAAAGTGACGTTCTTGCCGAGTGTATCAAAGATCGGCAGCGCCCGCTCGAACTCGGCGGCCGGGCCGCCGACCATGATGGTGAGGCTTGCCGCCTTGGCGCCGACCTCGCCGCCCGAGACCGGGGCGTCGAGGTAGCCGGCTCCCTTCTCTCGCAGTTTCGCCGCGAACGCCGCCGTGGCGATGGGGCTGATCGAGCTCATGTCGACGACAAGCTTGCCGGCTGACAGTCCTTCCAGGACCCCGTCCTCGCCCAACAGGACGCGTTCGACGTCAGGCGTGTCGGGCAGCATGGTGACGATGATCTCGGACCGCCGTGCCACTTCGGCGGCGGACGCGACGACCGATGCGGTCAGGCCCTGCGGTAGAGGGGAGCGATTGAGAACGGTGACGATCTCATGCCCGGCATCGGCCAAGTGGCGCGCCATCGGTGCCCCCATGACGCCAAGCCCGATGAACCCGATCCTCATTCTCCAGCTCCCGTTCGAAAGTCCGTACATCGTATCTTGCAGCGTTTTGTAGCCATATGATATAGGACATCATACAAATTTCAATCCAGATGATTGGAGATGATCGCAAGATGCAAGAACGCCTCAACACGCTGAAAGCTGCCACAGCGGCTGGCCAGGCTCACATCGGCATCTGGTGCTCGCTGGCTTCGGCGCTCACCACGGAGATCGTCGCCGGCTCCGGAGCCGATTGGGTGCTGATCGACGGCGAGCACAGCCCCAACCATCTGCGCAGCATCATGGCGCAGCTTCAGGTGATGGGCGGCTTCGACAGCGAGGCTGTCGTCAGGCTGCCCTCCGACGATCCCAATCTGATCAAGCAGGCGCTGGATATCGGCGCACGCAGCCTGATGATCCCCAATGTACGGACCGCCGATCAGGCCCGCGCCATCGTCGCGGCAATGACCTATGCGCCCGGCGGATTTCGCGGCTTCTCGGTCGGTCACCGCGCCAACGCCTTCGGCCGCATCGCCGGCTACCACGCCAAGGCGCGTGAGCAGCAGCTTCTCGCCGTGCAGATTGAGGATGAATTGGGCGTGGCGAATGCCGCCGAGATCGCGGCGGTCGACGGCGTCGACGTTCTCTTCGTCGGTCCCGGCGATCTTTCCACCAATATGGGCGCGATGGGCAATCCCGGCGCGGCACATGTCCAGGAGGCAATCTCGTCCGTGCGTCAGGCCGCAACGGCGGCAGGCAAGGCAAGCGGCATCCTGGCGCCGGCGAGGGCCGATGCCGACCGCTACCTTGCCGAAGGCTTCACCATGGTTGCCGTCGGTTCGGACCTTGGCCTTCTTGCGCGGGGCTCGGATGCCCTGATCGCTTTGTTCAACCAGTAGCTTGGAGTCGGAGCCATGGCGATCCCGCCTTACAAAGCGCCATCGCGCAACGCCTACGACATCGTCATCGTCGGCGGAGCGGTTGTCGGCTCGTCCACGGCCTACTGGCTGAGCCAGGCGCTGGGCAGCGGTGCATCGATCCTCGTGGTCGAGCGCGATAGCAGTTACGAGTTTTCATCGACAGCGCTGTCCACCAGCGCGATCCGGCAGCAATATTCCAATCCGATCAATGTGAAGATCAGCCAGTTCGGCATCGAGATCATCCGCACCTTCCAGGAGCGCATGGCACCCTTCTACAAGGACGAGCCGGCGCCCGATCTCGGCTTTCGTGAGCACGGCTATCTCTACTGCTGCTCCCCGGACGGCGTCGAAGCGGCCCGCGAGCGCGTCGACCTGCAGCGAAGTCTCGGGGCTCACACTGTCTTCCTCAAGCCGGGCCCGCTGAAGGATCGCTTTCCCTGGCTCAACGTGGATGATCTCGGCGGCGGTTCCTGGGGGGCCCGGGAAGAGGGCTGGTTCGATTCCATGGGGCTGATGAACGGTTTCCGCCGAGCCGCCCGCGCCAGCGGTGTCGAGTATATCGATAATGCCGTGACGGAGCTTGGCATCGCCAACGGGCGGGTCATCTCAGTGCGCCTCGCGACCGGCCAGACGATCGCCTGCGGAACATTGGTCAACGCCGCGGGTCCGCGCGCGCAACAGGTGGCAGCCATGGCCGGCCTGTCGATCCCGGTCGCGCCGTACAAGCGCTACAGCTTCGTCTTCGCCAGCGCCAATCCGATCCCTGGCCGGATGCCTAACGTCATCGACCTTTCCGGTACATTCGTGCGCCCGGAAGGCGAGCTTTTTCTCACCGGCAACACCCCGCAGGGCGACGGGCCGGCCGGCTACGACGACTTCGAAATGCAGTATGAAGAGTTCGACGAATATATCTGGCCGGCGCTCTGGCATCGCGTCCCGGCCTTCGATGCCCTCAAGGTCCAGACCAGTTGGACCGGCCACTACGAGTACAACATGCTCGACCACAACGGCATCGTCGGCTTCCACCCGCAGGTGACCAATTTCATGTTTGCCAACGGCTTCTCGGGGCACGGGCTGCAACAGTCGCCAGCCGTGGGCCGGGGAGTTTCAGAACTCATCGTTCACGGGGCTTTCCAGACGCTCGATCTGTCGCCGTTCTGTTACGAGCGCATAGAGCGCAACGAGCCGTTCCTCGAGGAAGCGGTGATCTAGGACGTAGACTCATTACCGCGTAGCCAGATGCGGATTGCGACGAGTTTGAGCGCGGTAAGATAGTTCTCAGCCAACTTGTCGTAGCGGGTTGCGATGCGGCGGAACTGCTTGGCTTTGTTGAAGAAGCGCTCAACCAAGTTGCGGCCTTATACAAGAAGGGGCTGAAGCAGATTGGGTCCTTGCGGTTGGCCTTGGGCGGGATGTTGGCCCATGCTTTTCGCTTGCTGACCGCATTACGCAAGGCGTTGGCATCATAGCCCTTGTCGGCGAGTAGCATGGCACCCTCCGGCAGATCCGTGATCAGGTCCGCTGCCGAGGCAATATCACTCATCTGACCTGCCGTGAGCATCAATTTGATCGGCATGCCTTTGGCGTCGACAAGAGCATGGATTTTGGTTGTCAGCCCGCCTCGGGAACGACCGAGACAATGATCTCGATCCCCCTTTTTTGCCGTCGCGCCCTGCTGGTGGACGCGAACAATAGAGGTGTCGATCATCTGCACCTTGCCGTCATGGACTTTGGTGATAGCGTCCATGAGGCGGTCCCACACGCCTGCTTTCCGCTATCGGACGAAGCGATTGTAACAGGTGGTGCGTGGACCATACCGCTCTGGTAGATCCCGCCAAGGCGCACCGGATCGCAGCACCCAGAAGATGCCGTTTAGCACGCACCGATCATCGACACGCGGCACCCCTCGTGGCCTTTTGGGCAAAAGTGGCTCGATCACGTGCCATTCGGAGTCGGTCAGGTCATATCGGCTCATGCAGAGTCTGGAATCAGATTCCGCTGCAATAGGAGAGCCGCCAGTCGACAATCGACCTCTTAGCGGACGTATTTGATCAATCCACAGGTGGCCGTTTTGGGGCTGCCGCAGCCACGAAGTCTTCACCTCGGAATTGCAGTGCCAGTGGTGTTCAGCCACCAGCACCGCAAGTACGGATGTTCCGCAGGGGTCGCTTAGTTATGGCCATTCTCGTCGATGGCGAGGGAACTCGAGAGCTCGCGATAGGCATCGATCTGCTGCTGCAGAATGGCAATCTTCTGCTCTGCCGTCGCAATGGCATCGGCACCGGCAAGGAAACGATGGGGCAGCACGTCCCCAGCCGCGAGCGTGATCAGTGCGTGCGCAAGCTTTGCGGGGTCACCCCCTTGCTTGCCGTTTTGAGAACGCCAGAAAGCGATCTGCGCCGTCCGCCGTTCGTTGTAGTCCTCGACGGAAGGCGCGGCATAGTTGGTCGACTCTTCCGTGAGAAGCTCGGTGCGGAAAAAGCCCGGGTTCACGATCATCGTCTCGATGCCGAACGGCACGACTTCGGTCTGCAGCGCCTCCATCCAGCCGTCGAGGCCGAACTTCGAGGCTGAATAGGCCGTGCAGAACTCGAAGCCCATTAGCCCGGCCGTCGAAGAGATCGAAATGACCCTGCCGGACCGCTGCTTGCGCATCGCTGGCAGAAAGGCCCGCGTCACGTTCATGGGACCGACGAGGCTGGTGCTGAGCTGCAGTTGCATCTGTTCGGCGGTCAGCTCTTCGAAATACCCGGCAAAGAAACTCGCCGCATTGTTGACCAGCACGTCGATGCGGCCAAACCGGTCAAGCGTTGCCTGGGCAGCGGCTTCGGCGTCGGCCGCGCTCGTCACGTCCAGCTTGACGATAAGGACGTTCTCGGACTTTCCGACGGCCCTTGCGACCTTTTCCGTGTTGCGGCCGGTTGCCACCACCTTGTGGCCCGCCGCCAATGCGGCCTTGGCGATATCCAGACCGAGGCCCCGGCCTGCGCCGGTAATGAACCAAACACTCATATTGCGCTCCTGTTCTCTAGGCCGCAGCTCGGCCTCGAATTCGGACGCGATGGCCAGCAGGGGCTGACGCCGCCCATGCCGGTATCCATCCGCCAGCGGACTGCGTCACTGCGGAAGGCCGGCGCCTTCGGTGATGATGCGAAATCCTTCGGTCGATTTGGTGAAAAACTGCCGGGCCGCCGTGTATTCCGGCGAGTTGTAGTAGCGCTGGGCGTCAGCAAGGCTCGGGAACTCGGCGATGGCTATCACCGATCTCGAGCTTCCTTCGATGGCAGTGACATTGGGGTTGTAGACGATCACCCGGCCGCCATACTTGGTGACGAGCGGCGAGGCGGCTTCGATGTACTGCTGAAACACCGCCTTATCCTTGATGTCATAGCTGCCGATCATGTAGGCGCGGGGGACGGCGCCCGTCGCTTCCTGAGCAAAGGCGGCAGGGCTCACGATCATGGTGAGGGCGGCGAGCGCGCCCACGATTACCTTCTTCATTTTGTTCTCCTTCGGTGGCCAGTTGGACGGTAGGCATTGCGCGGAGAGTTGCTCCGGACCGTCTGGCCTTGAGGTCAGGAAGTTAGCTCCTTTAGCGGCATGCAATTAGATGGTATAATCTGCATGGGCTTAGAAGTGGGGTTGATGAATGCGTCGCGACAGTCTGGATGACTTCCTGACCTTCATCGCCGTCGCCCGCGAGCGCAGCTTCACCAAGGCGGCCGCCAAGCTCGGGGTGTCGCAGTCGGCTCTGAGCTATTCGATCCGGACGCTGGAAGAGCGCCTCGGCGTTAGGCTGCTGACCCGCACGACCCGCAGCGTCTCGCTCACCGAAGCGGGGGATCGTCTGTTCCGAAGCATCGCTCCCAAGTTCGATGAGATCGCAAGCGAAATTGCCGCCCTCAGCGCCCTGCGCGACAAGCCGGCCGGCACAGTCCGGATCACCACCGTGGAGCATGCCGGCGAGACTATCATCTGGCCTGCCATGGTCGGGCTCATGCGCGACTATCCCGACATCAGGGTCGAGATCATCCATGACTACGGCTTGGCAGACATTGCGGCCGATCGCTTCGACGCGGGTGTGCGGCTTGGCGAACAGGTGGACAAGGACATGATCTCGGCGCGCATCGGACCAGACTTCCGCATGGCGGTTGTGGCAGCGCCTTCATACTTCGTAAGCCGCTCCCGTCCGGTCACGCCTGAAGACCTTGCCGATCACGCGTGCATACCCCTGCGACTGCCCACAGGCGGGCTCGCACCGTGGGAGTTTCGCCAGGAGGGGCGGGAGTTAAAGGTGCGCGTTCAAGGACACGCAGCGTTCAACACCCTCGCGATGATCCGTCAGGCCAGCCTTGAGGGATTCGGGCTCGCCTACCTGCCCGAGGACCTAGTGACCTCCCCCCTTGAAGAGGGTCGCCTGGTGCGTGTTCTTGAGGACTGGTGCCCACTCCGGCCGGGATATCACCTGTACTATCCAAGCCGGCGCCAACCCTCGCCGGCTTTCGCACTCGTGCTGGAAACGCTGCGCTACCGCGACTGAGTACGGTTGAAATAAGGATCGTCAGACCTTGGCGACCATGGCGCCTATCCAAGCAGCTCGGTACAGGAAGTCGGCGTCCGTTTCCCACCGATCCCGGTCTCCCCAATTTATGAGTTCACGGCCTAGGGCGAGATGATCGACCGTTTTGCTGCCATTCTCCGGTATTCGGCCCTGTTCAGAATATGACAGCACCGGGGCAACACTATCACACCTTCAGCACAAGCGCCCTGGTTGTCCTCCTGGCCTCGAGATCGCGATGAGCGTCGGCAGCCTGCGCCAGTAGGCGCCGACCGGCGGGCATGCATAGGCAATGCGGTCGCCGACTGAAAAGCCTGAAACCTCCGGGCCGACCGCTACGATGAGACCGGCGGCTTCAATGCCCGGAACGCCCGGCGGCTGCAGGAGGTCGAAATAGCCGGTCCCTGCAATAGACGTCGATGAAGTTGACCCCAATGAATGCGTGACGGATCTGGACCTCGCCACGCGATGGCGGCGCCAAGCCGATCTCCGCAAGCTGCAGAACCTCGGGTCCTCCGTGGCGCTCGACGAGGATTGCCTTGGTCCGTGTGCCCTGGGCGCCGGCTCCAGGCAACTCCGGCTGGGGTGCAAATTGGCGGAGAGAGCGGGATTCGAACCCGCGTTACGGTCTCCCGTAAACACACTTTCCAGGCGTGCGCCTTCAACCACTCGGCCACCTCTCCGTCCATGCATGTCGCGTCGGCCGGTTTCGCCGTGCGGGTTGGGGAGATGCACCTCCCTTGGGCTGAGGCGTGGAAATCCGCGCCGGCGCCGCCAACCAGCGAACGCCCTTCCCCGCACCTGAGCCGAAGCAACAGGCGCGGGGCTCATCTAGTCGATCCGGCGCCGAATGCCAAGCCATAACGGCAGTCTATTCGCTTTGCCGGCCACACAGTGTTTCACAAGGCGGCCGGCATGCCCGTTTTTACAGGCGCCGCCGCTGCAATGGTGTGCACAGGCAGGACCGCGGGGCCGGCCGCCCTTGACTTCCCCCGGAGTTGCCTGTCGGGTGCCGAGGCTTTGCGGGGGCATTGTGCGGACATGACATCAAGCAATGGACAGACGCCAGTCAGGCGGCCGGACAGCGGGCTGTCCTTCGTGCCGGTGGGCTGGCTTGTCTTCGTCATGGCGTGGTCGGTCTACGGCCTGATCTCCGTCTGGCCCGCGGTCGGCGCCACCGGCCTGCCAGACAGCGTGTTTTACCTTATCTATGGCGGGCTCGTCATCGATATCGTCACCATCCTGTGGGGGCTTTACCTGCTCGGCCTCGCCTTCGGCCGCTCGGCCCGCTTCCCGCGACGGTTCATCATCTGGCAGGTCGCCACAATCGTCTGGCTGGTGACCTGGCAGGCCTGTGCACTGACGATTTCGGATTTCGTCTTTTCGGGCCAGGCGCTTGCCATCATGGCTGCTCAAATCGCCATCGGCGTTCTCTGCATCTATCTGCTGCGCCGTGGATCCGAAGCCGATGCCGTTTATGTCAATCCGGAAACCGAAAGCCCGCCTGTCTTCGTCTCGGTCGTCGCCGCGCTGCTCGGCATCGTCCTGGGCGCGGTCATCGGCGCCGTGGGCGGATTCGCCATCGGCTCGGTGATCGCTGATGCCACCGAGATGAGCTGTTTCGAGGGCGCCTGCGGCTATTTCGCCGTGTTCACCGGCCTGGCCGGCCTGGCGATCGGCGCCATAGGCGGCGGCGTTTTTGCCGTCTGGCGTGTCCATCGGCGCAAAAGGAAGCCGGCCGCATAGTTCGCGCAGGGCAACGAATCCGGGTTCACCCGGGCTTTAGAGACTTCGCCGGCACGTCGGTTTGCAAGGCACCAAACGCAAAAATCCGCCTGTGCGGCGGGTCGTCGGCGCAAGTCAGCACCATGCCGAAATTGTTAGCATAGCTGCCCTCATATGTCAATGAAAAGCCACCCGGCCGACTGTCGTCCGGCCTTCTGTTGACCTGAGTTTGGAGTCTGCAAATTCGCGTATGGCGATTGCGATCCAGCCATGCGCATTCTATCTCTGAAAGGCCCCTCGATAGGGACCAGCCCGGAGGAGGGTTCTGATGTTTCGCTTCGTCTTTCGTCTTGCCGCAATGATCGCGCTGTCGATTTCCGTCATCATGGCGGTGCTCGACGCGACACGCACCGTGGCGGCCTCCGTTCTGGTGCTGACCCCGCTCAACACCAGTTGGCTGGCGGTCTCCCCCGACACGCGGGCCGCCTTCGAAACCTTCATCCGAACCAAGGCCAGCCCGCTGCTGTGGGACGGCGCCATCGCCTGGGTGCTGAACCAGCCGGGCTTCGCCGTGTTCGCGGTGCTGGCTTTCCTGCTCTATGTGATAGGCTACAGGCGGCCACCGCGTGCTGGGCAGTTCGCCGCCACCTAGAGCATCGGACCCAAAAGCGGTTGCCGGTTTTGGAAAATCCGATGCTCAAACAAAGCCGCCGTCATGCGGCATCTTATGTTTCACCCGGAGAGGAGCCGCGCATGTTCTTTCTCAGCGACATGCTGAATAAGAAGCTCAATCTGCCGAAGCCCTCCGAGGCCCTGCCGGGCCGCGCCAGGGCGATCCCGACCGCATCCAGGCACAAGGTCTTGAAAAGATCGCTCAAGGGTCCTTATCCCGAGAGGCTGGAGACGGCGATGTTCGGACTGGGCTGCTTCTGGGGTGCGGAGCGGCTGTTCTGGCAGATCGAAGGCGTCTGGGTCACCGCGGCTGGCTATGCCGGCGGCTTCACCCCCAATCCGACCTATCAGGAGACCTGCACCGGGCTTACCGGTCATGCCGAAGTGGTGCTGGTGGTCCATGACCCCGAGATCGTCTCCTATGCTGGGCTTCTGAAGCTGTTCTGGGAAAGCCACGACCCCACGCAGGGCATGCGCCAGGGCAATGATGTCGGCACCGCCTATCGCTCCGCGATCTACACGAGCGACGAGGCGCAATTGTCGGCGGCGAGCGCCTCGCGCGATGCGTATGAGACCTCGCTGCGCGGTGCCGGCCACGGCAGGATCACCACCGAGATCGCGCCGGCGGCCGAATTCTACTTCGCAGAATCCGATCACCAGCAATATCTGGCGAAGAATCCTTACGGCACGTGCAACCTCAAAGGCACTGGCGTCGCTTGCGCCATCCCTGCCGCCGCCTCCGCCTGACACTTGGCGCAAGGACAAGCTGCGGTGCGGCTTGCCCGCACCAAGCTTTTCCAAAAGGTCAAAATTCCGCGTGAATTTTGTTTCGGGCCATGCCAGATTGCCGCCGAGCGGGAGGGAGTACACTCCTGGCTGACGTCGTATGCCTGCCGGAGAACCGGGCCGGCATGCGGCGCGTAACGGAAAAAATAACCGACAGGGTGTGGATCACATGAAACGTATCGTTCTCGGCCTCCTGGCCGCAACCGCAATGGTTCTTCCGGCTTTCGCCGCGGATGTCCAGCCGGCCATCCTCTATGATCTCGGCGGCAAGTTCGACAAATCCTTCAACGAGGCTGCCTACAACGGCGCCGAAAAATTCAAGACGGAAACCGGTACGGCCTACGTCGAATTCGAGGTCTCCAATGCCTCGCAGCGTGAGCAGGCGCTGCGCCGCTTCGCCGAGGACGGCCGCAACCCGATCGTCATGGCCGGCTTTGCCTGGACGGACGCGCTGGCCAAGGTCGCCGCCGAATATCCCGACCTGAACTTCGCCATCATCGACGACCAGGTCGATCTGCCGAACGTGCGGTCGCTGAAGTTCAAGGAACAGGAGGGCTCCTACCTCGTCGGCGTCCTGGCGGCCATGGCTTCGAAGTCGAAGAAGGTCTCCTTCGTCGGCGGCATGGATATCCCGCTGATCCGCAAGTTCGAATGCGGCTATGTCGGCGGCGCCAAGTCAGCGGGCGCGACCGACGTCATCCAGAACATGACGGGTGATACGCCGGCTGCCTGGAACGATCCGGCCAAGGGCGGCGAGATCGCCAAGACGCAGATCGACCAGGGCTCCGACGTGGTCTATGCCGCGGCAGGCGGCACCGGCGTCGGCGTGCTGCAGGCGGCGGCAGATGCCGGCAAGCTCGGCATCGGCGTCGATTCCAACCAGAACGGCCTGCAGCCGGGCAAGGTGCTGACCTCGATGCTGAAGCGCGTCGACGTCGCCGTCTACACCGCCTTCATGGACGGCAAGAACGGCACCTTCAAAGGCGGAGTCGAGAATCTGGGCCTCAAGGAAGGCGGCGTCGACTACGCCATGGACGACAACAACAAGGCGCTGGTGACGGAAGAGATGAAGGCGGCCGTCGAAAAAGCCAAGGCCGACATCATTGCCGGCAAGGTCGAAGTACACGACTATACGGCTGACAACGCTTGCCCCTATTGAGCGGCACGAACACACAGCCATGATCTGCAAACCGCCGGGCGCCAGCCCGGCGGTTTTGCCTTATACGGGTTCGAGCGAAACCTTCGCTCCGTGCCGGACACCGTTTGGGGATACGGATGCAGCCGACGATCGAACCCATGGGCGAGCACGACATAGCAGCTGTCGCGCAACTGCGCCTGGCTGCCTTTTTCGCGGGAACCGGAAGGACCCTCGGTGAAGATGCGGCAGGGCTTCGCGACTTGATCGCCGGTGACGGCTTCGAGGCGGCATTCGTGGCCCGGATCGGCGACACCCCGGTCGGGACATGCCTGCTGGTCCGCCACGAACTGGAGCCCGCACATGATCTGACGCCATGGCTGGCCGGGTTGGTTGTCGATGCAAGGTATCGACGCCGAGGCATCGCCACCGCGCTGGTCAAGGCAACGGAAGCCCATGCGGCGTCACGGGGCGTCGAGATGCTCCATCTCTACACGTGGGATGCGCGTGATTTCTACGCGGCTCTCGGCTGGAATACCGTTGAGATAAGCGGCTCGGACGGCGAGAAGATGGCGCTGATGTCGCGCCGGCCCCGCCTATAGCAGCTTCGCGACGACACAGCCCAGCGCGAACGCCACCATCAGCCCGGCGGCAACGAAAACTCCGCGCCGGCCGCCAAGCGCGTGCACGCCAATGCCGTATGGTGGCCGGGACAGGCTTCGGATCACCGTGCGCGGTTTGACCTCATTGCCGCCGAGCTCGACGCTGCGCATCTGAGGTAACTCGGCTAGGCGTTGGGTAACCAGTTCCCAATGCCTGCCAGGCAGCAGGCCGCGTTTTCCGTAACGGTCGAAGAAATACATCTGCTCGGCAAGTCGCACGACCGCGTCGCGGAAGGCGGGATCGACCTCCAGGTCACGTTCGGCCCGTTCGCGGTCTTTGTCGTTCATAAGACCGAGCACATATTCGCCGGCCCGCGCGATGCGATCGTTTTCACTGACCACGGCGTGCACCTTCCCTTTTTCCTCACCAGTGCGGCGGCTTGGTTACCGGCACTTCATCTCCTGTCTGCTCCTCCAGCGCCAGGAAGCGATCCGTCAGCGCGTCGAGCTTGCGCTGCATGCGCTCGATCACTTTCCACTGCTCGGCGATCTGGCCGGACAGTTCCTCGATGATCTTCTCCTGCTCGGCGGCGCGTATTTCCAGCGTCGTCAGCCGGTCAGCGGGCGTGATCATGTGAATTCCCCAGTCTCATCGCGATGTCGTTGACCGCGATGTCTTGCGCCGTAATGCGAATTCCGGCGCCGTCATACTAGCGAATGTGAAGGCCCCGGCCACGTTGCAAATTGACAAGCGCACCGGGATTTGTCGAGAGTGAACCGGCTCCGGCAATTGGCACGGGCGGAGCGTCATGCTAGGCGTTTTGACCAAGCGATAAAAAAATAAGAGTGGGACAGGCTGCATGGCGCAAGCCGCAATCGAGTTGATCGGCATCAACAAGAGTTTTGGTGCGGTGCGCGCCAACCGGGACATCAATCTTGAGATCGGTCGCGGCACGATCCACGGCATTGTCGGCGAGAACGGAGCTGGCAAGTCGACGCTGATGTCGATCCTCTACGGCTTCTACCAGGCCGACAGCGGCGAGATCCGCGTTGGCGGCCAGCCGGCCTCGATCAAAACCCCCAATGACGCCATCGCGCTCGGCATCGGCATGGTGCATCAGCACTTTATGCTGGTCGACAATTTCACGGTGCTGGAGAACGTCATCCTCGGCGCCGAAAGCGATGCGCTGCTGAAGAAGAGCATCGCCAAGGCGCGCTCCGAACTGGAGCGGCTGGAGCGTGAATACGGGCTGGAAGTCGATCCCGATGCAATCATCGAGGAACTGCCGGTCGGCCTGCAGCAGCGAGTGGAGATCCTGAAAGCACTCTATCGCGGCGCCGAGATCCTGATCCTCGACGAGCCTACGGGCGTGCTGACACCGGCCGAGGCCGACCATCTGTTCCGCATCCTCGGGCAGTTGAAAGACCAGGGCAAGACGGTGGTGCTGATCACCCACAAATTGCGCGAGATCATGGCCATCACCGACACCGTGTCGGTGATGCGCCAGGGCACGATGGTGGCGACGCGCGAGACCAGGAAGACCACGGTCGAGGAACTGGCCGAGCTGATGGTCGGGCGGCGCGTGCTCTTGCGGGTCGAGAAGGGCGAGGCCGAGGCCGGCGCCGTCAAGCTCGCGGTCAAGAACCTGACGGTGAAGGATACGCGCGGCGTCACCATGGTCGACGACATCTCCTTCGATATCAGGGCCGGCGAGATCGTCGGCATCGCCGGTGTTGCCGGCAACGGACAATCCGAACTGCTCGAGGCGATTTCCGGCATCAGGCGTGCCGTGTCCGGCTCGGTCATGCTCGACGGCAAGCCGATCGACCTGACCGGCGCCGCCGACCCCGGCGAACTGCGCGACCGTGGCCTCGCGCATGTGCCGGAGGACCGCCATCACGTCGGGCTGGTGCTGGCCTTCGAGGAGAACGAGAATTCGATCCTCGGCTATCACGATGATCCCCGTTATTTGAAGGGGCCGTTCCTCAACATCGATGCCATCCGCAACGATGCCAGGGACAAGATCGCCAAATACGACATCCGCCCGGCCGACTGCCGGCTGAAGACCGCCAATTTTTCCGGCGGCAACCAGCAGAAGATCGTGCTGGCGCGGGAGATGGAACAGGACCCTGGTGTTCTGATCGTTGGCCAGCCGACACGCGGCGTCGATGTCGGCGCCATCGAATTCATCCACAAGCGCCTGATCGCCATGCGCGACCAGGGCAAGGCGGTGCTGGTGGTGTCGGTCGAGCTTGACGAGATCCGTTCGCTGTCCGACCGTATCCTGGTGATGTTTGCCGGCCGCATCGTCGGCGAGCGCGGCCCCGAAGCGACCGAGGGCGAGCTCGGCCTGCTGATGGCCGGCATCGAGCACCAGGAGGCCGCCGAATGAGCGCGCCTTACGCCAAACTGCCGGCCTGGGCCGACTATGGCCTGATCCCGCTGATCAATCTGTTCGTCGCCTTCGTCGTCGCCGGCTTCGTCGTGCTTCTGGTCGGCGAGAATCCGTTGCGCGCAGCCGTCATCCTGGTCGAAGGCGCCTTCGGCAAAGGCACCGGCATCGCCTTCACCCTCTTTTATGCCACCACCTTCATCTTCACCGGGCTTTCGGTGGCGGTGGCCGCGCATTGCGGCCTGTTCAACATCGGCACCGAAGGGCAGGCCTACATCGCCGGCCTCGGCATCGCCATCGTCTGCCTGAGCTTCGACAGCACACTGCCATGGTGGCTGACCTTCCCGCTGGCGATCATTGCTGCGGCGGCGGTGGGCGCATTGTGGGCGCTCATCCCGGCCTATCTGCAGGCCAAGCGTGGCTCGCACATCGTCATCACCACCATCATGTTCAACTTCATCGCCGCCTCGATCATGGTTTACGTGCTGGTCGGCCCGTTGAAGCCAGCCGCCTCGCAAGCGCCGCAGACGCGTAACTTCCTCGCCGGCGCGGAATTGCCCAAGCTCAACTGGATCATCGAGCTGTTCGGCGCCAAGATCCGTTCGGCGCCGCTCAACGTCACCTTCCTCCTGGCGCTGGTCATGGCCTTCCTGGTCTGGCTGCTGATCTGGCGCACCAAGCTCGGCTATGAAATGCGCACCTACGGTCACAGCCCGAAAGCGGCACGCTATGCCGGCATTTCCGAAACCCGCATCATCATCACCGCCATGATGATCTCGGGCGGGCTGGCCGGCATGATGGCGCTCAATCCGGTGATGGGCGATCAGCACAATGTCGCCATCGACTTCGTTTCCGGCGCCGGCTTCGTCGGCATCGCCGTGGCGCTGATGGGCCGCCTGCACCCTGTTGGCATCGTGCTGGCGGCGATCCTGTTCGGCATGCTCTACCAGGGCGGCGCCGAGCTCGCCTTCGAGATGCCGGCAATCAGCCGCGACATGATCGTCATCATTCAAGGCCTGGTGATCCTGTTTGCCGGTGCTCTCGAGCACATGTTCCGGCCCTACATCCAGGCGCTGTTCGCCTCGTTCAGTCCGCGATCGGTCGGCATGGAAGCGGTCAAGGGGAAAGGTGCCTGAGATGGATGTGTTCAACGCGATCATCCAGACACTGGACTCCACCATCCGCCTCTCGGTGCCGCTGCTGCTTGCCTGCCTCGCCGGGCTCTATTCGGAACGCGCCGGCATCTTCGACATCGGCCTCGAAGGCAAGATGCTGGTCGGCGCCTTCGCCGGCGCGGCCGCCGCTTCCGTGTTCCATTCGGCCTTTGTCGGCCTTGGCATGGCGATCCTGATCTCGGTCGCCTTCGCCATGATCCACGGCTTTGCCTCGATCACCCATCGCGGCAACCAGATCGTCTCCGGCGTGGCGATCAATTTCATCGCCGCCGGCTCGACCATCATCCTCGGCCAGGCCTGGTTCCAGCAGGGCGGGCGCACGCCGGCGCTGCAACCGGGCGAGCGCTTCGAGGCCATCACCTTGCCGGGCGCCGAGGCCATCCGCGACGTGCCGATCATCGGACCGATCTATGCCGAACTGCTGTCGGGCCACTCGATCCTGGTCTATCTTGCCTTCCTGATGGTGCCGTTCACCTGGTGGGTGCTGTTTCGCACCCGCTTCGGCCTGCGCCTGCGCGCGGTCGGCGAAAACCCGGCCGCCGTCGACACCGCCGGCATATCCGTCGCCTGGCTGCGCTACAGGGCGCTGATCTGCACCGGCATCCTCACCGGCATTGCCGGCGCCTACCTGTCGATGGTGCAAAATGGCGGCTTCGTGAAGGACATGACGGCCGGCAAGGGCTACATCGCGCTGGCAGCCCTGATCTTCGCCAAGTGGAAGCCGGTCAACGCCATGTTCGCCTGCCTTCTGTTCGGCTTTCTGGACGCGGCGTCGATCCGCCTGCAGGGATCACCGCTGCCCATCATCGGCAAGGTGCCGGCGCAGTTCATGCAGGCGCTGCCCTACATCCTCACCGTCATCCTGCTCGCCGGCTTCATCGGCAAGGCAATCCCGCCACGCGCCGGCGGCGTGCCTTATGTCAAGGAACGTTGAGCGGCAGGTCGGCTTTGCGCCGGGTTTTGAACACGATCATCGGAGAGAACACCTGAATGTCGCATGATCTGTTCGAGGCCGCCAAGGCCGCCATGGCCAGGGCCTACGCGCCCTATTCGAAGTTTCCGGTCGGCGCTGCCTTGCGAACCGAAGACGGGCGCGTCTTTACCGGCGCCAACATCGAAGTCGCCTCCTATCCGGAAGGCTGGTGCGCCGAGACCACGGCGCTCGGCCACTACATCATGGGCGGCGGCGGCAAGATCGTGGAGATCGCCGTCATCGCCGAACGCATGGCGAAATGCTCGCCTTGCGGCGGCTGCCGGCAGCGGCTGGCCGAATTCTGCCGGCCGGAAACAAAGCTCTATCTCTGCGACAATGCAGGTGTGGCCGAGACCGTGACCATGGGCGACATGCTGCCTTACGGCTTCCGCGGCGATATTTTGAAGTGAACAACGGGCTCAAATGAACAGCTGGCAGCGATGACGGAAAAAGCCCTGGATCATCTCGTCGAAAGGCTGGACGGCCTGGCGCCGGCCACGGCACTGGTGCTCGGTTCGGGCCTCGGCAGTCTGGTCGACCAGATCGAGGACCCGATCCGGGTCTCCTATGCCGACCTTCCGGGTTTTCCCAGAAGCGGTGTCACCGGGCACGCCGGCGAAGTGGTGGCAGGGCTGTTTGCCGGCGTGCCGGTGCTGATGCTGTCGGGCCGCGCACATTACTACGAGCACGGCGTTGCCGCGGCGATGCGGCCGGTGCTGGAAGTGCTTGCCGGCATCGGCATCACGAAGCTGATCCTCACCAATGCCGCCGGCTCGGTCGATCCGGACATGCCGCCGGGCTCGGTGATGCTGATATCGGACCATATCAATTTCTCGGGCACCAACCCGCTGATCGGCGAACCAAGCGACCGGCGTTTCGTCGGCCTGACTGAAGCCTATGATGCCGGCATCCGCCAGGCCATCGAACGGGCGGCAAATGCGACCGGCACCACCCTGCACAAGGGCGTCTATATGTGGTTCTCCGGCCCATGCTTCGAAACGCCGGCCGAGATCCGCATGGCGCGCATCATGGGCGCCAATGCGGTCGGCATGTCGACCGTACCGGAGGTCATTCTCGCCCGCTTCCTCGGACTGCGCGTCGCCGCCTGTTCGGTCATCACCAATTTGGCGGCCGGCATGACCGGGGCCGAGCTATCGCACCAGGAGACCAAGGACATGGCGCCGGTAGGCGGCGCGCGGCTGGCGACGATCCTGCAGCGCGTGTTCCACGACGGACTGCTGGAGACCTGATGCTTCCCCAGGAAATCATCCGCCGCAAGCGCGATGGCCTCAGGCTGTCGGAAGAGGAGATCGCCGGCTTCGTCGAGGGCGTGACGTCAGGCGCCGTTACCGATGGCCAGGCTGGCGCCTTCGCCATGGCGGTGTTCTTCAACGGCATGAGCCGCGACGAGGCCGTGGCGCTCACGCTGGCGATGCGCGATTCCGGCGATGTGCTCGACTGGTCGGACCTGCCCGGCCCGGTCACGGACAAGCATTCGACCGGCGGCGTCGGCGACAATGTCTCGCTGATGCTGGCGCCGATCGTCGCCGCCTGCGGCGCCTATGTACCGATGATCTCGGGGCGCGGCCTTGGCCACACCGGCGGCACGCTGGACAAGATGGATGCCATCCCCGGCTACATCAGCCAGCCCGATGTCGCGCTGTTTCGCAAGGCGGTGCTCGAAACAGGCTGTGCCATCATCGGCCAGACCGCCGACCTCGCGCCCGCCGATCGACGGCTCTATGCGATCCGCGACGTCTCCGGCACGGTCGAATCAGTGCCGCTGATCACCGCTTCGATCCTGTCGAAGAAGCTGGCGGCCGGGCTGCAATCGCTGGTGCTCGACGTCAAGGTCGGCAACGGCGCCTTCATGGAAAAATCGCGCGACGCCACTGCACTCGCCAACAGCCTGGTTGAGATCGCCAACGGCGCCGGACTGAAGGCTTCGGCGTTGATCACCGGCATGAACGAGCCGCTGGCGTCGGCCGCCGGCAACGCCGTCGAGGTGCGCAACGCCGTTGATTTCCTCACCGGCCGGTATCGTGACCGTCGGCTCGAGGATGTGACGCTGGCGCTGGCCGCCGAAATGCTGCAGTCGGCGGGACTGGTGTCGTCCAACCAGGATGGCATGCGGCGCGCCACCGAAACGCTCGCCGGCGGCCGCGCCGCCGCCACTTTCGCACGCATGGTGGCCGCGCTTGGCGGCCCCGCCGATTTCATCGAGAAGCCGGAAAAATATCTGCCTGCGGCGGCGATCGAATTTGCCGTCAAGGCAACCGCAAACGGCTTCGTCACCGGCATCGCCACCCGCGATATCGGGCTCGCCGTGGTCGGCCTGGGAGGGGGGCGCACGCGGCCGGACGACCAGATCGACCCCGCGGTCGGCATCACCAGGCTGTTGCCGGTCGGTGCGGAGGTTGGGATCGGCGAGCCGCTGGCGCTGGTCCATGCCCGCTCATCGGCCGATGCCGAGAGCGCTGCCGCAACCGTGCTTTCGGCCTATACGGTCGGCGCCTCGAAGCCGCCCGCCGACAAGTCGGTCATCCGGCGGATTCTGCCGCGCGGCTAAAGCAATTTCAGGAAAAGTGTGAAACGGCTTCCCGGGAAAAGCGCATAGCGCTTTCCCTTGGGAATTGCGGAAACGAACAGCCTTACTGGACGAGCAGCAGCGTGCCGTTCTCGACCTGGTATTTGTCGAGCCGGTTGAGAAAGCTCATGCCGATCAGATTGGTGCGCAGCGCCCTGTCGTCGAGCACAATGGTCTGGACGTCATTGACCGTGATGTTGCCGATCTGCAGGCGGTCGATCATGGCCACGGCCGCCTTGATGGTGCCGTTGGCCGTGTTGACCTCGTGGCTGAAGTCCGAAGCATTCAGCGACAAGCCGATCCTGCGTGCCGTCGAAATGTTGATGGCGACCAATGTCGCACCGGTGTCGATCATGCCGTCGACCTGGCGTCCGTTGAACTTGAAAGCCGATGAGAAATGTCCGCGCTCGTCAGCCGCGACGACCACCTTGCGGCCCATCGGCAGCGGTACCGCGGGCTTGTTGGGCACCGATGCCAGATTGACGTCTGGTTGGGCTTCGACCGCTTGTTTGCCCGGCACCGCCGACCTCAGCAGGTTTTCGACGAGTTGCGGATTGGACTGATACACAATCGGTATCGATGCCGATGAACCGGCGAAAACGGCAAGGATGAGAAGCTTGCGCAGCATGGATCGGCCTCGCCGCATGACCCCGAAAATCGGGATCGATTTTCGGAAAGGCTCATGCGCAAAATCAAAGTGCTACAGCGTCCTTTGCGCGTCCGAAATGGACGCGCGGCGCCGTAGTGACAGCCGATCGTTAGACCCGGATGGTGTTTGACGCTTTAACGCGCGCCAAAACCGCGCCTTTGCGTAAATATTTGGTAAATCGGACCAGGCGACTTCGCCTGATATTACTTGGTCCCGTACATGCGGTCGCCGGCGTCGCCAAGGCCGGGCATGATGTAGCCCTTCTCGTTGAGCTGGCGGTCGATCGAAGCAGTGAAGACGGGAACGTCCGGATGCGCCTTGATGAAGCGCTCGATGCCTTCGGGCGCCGCCAGCAGGCAAAGGAAACGGATGTTGGTGGCACCACGCTCTTTCAGCTTGTCGATCGCCGCGATCGCCGAATTGGCGGTCGCCAGCATCGGATCGACGACGATCACCAGCCGGTCGGCGAGGTCGCTCGGCGCCTTGAAGAAATATTCGACCGCTTCCAGCGTTTCGTGATCGCGGTAGAGACCGACATGGGCGACGCGGGCCGCCGGAACCAGGTCGAGCAGGCCTTCCAGCAAGCCGTTGCCGGCGCGCAGCACCGAGGCGAAGACCAGTTTCTTGCCCTCAAGCGTCGGCGCTTCCATGGTTTCCATCGGCGTCTCGATGGTCGTCGTCGTCAGTTCGAGGTTGCGGGTGACCTCGTAGCCGAGCAGCAGCGAGATTTCGCGCAGCAGCCGGCGAAAGCCGGCCGTCGAGGTTTCCTTCTTGCGCATGATGGTCAGCTTGTGCTGGACAAGCGGGTGGTCGACGACGGTGACGCCCTTCATGGTGTTCTCCTGATGCCTGCGCCCGAAAATGCGCGCATGGCCCTTTCGGACGCGCCGCGCTTCAAGCTGCCTGGGCGAACCCTAGCGGCAATGCGCCGGCCAAGGAACCGCTTGGCCCGCACCGACCACAGCTTTGTCGGCGGAAATCAGCGTGCCGCGCTGCTCAACCGGGCAAGAAGTGCCGTCTTTGTCTTTCTGTCGACGAAAGCGGCTTCGATGGCTGTACGGGTAACGGCGGCCAGCGCCTTTTCGTTCATCGAGAAATGCTCGGCGGCAATGTCGTATTCGCGCTTCAGCGAGGTCCAGAAATAGGGCGGATCATCGGAATTGAGCGTCACCTTGCAGCCTGCCGCCTGCAGGGACGGAAACGGATGGTCGGCAAAACTGTCGAACACCTTGAGCGCGATGTTGGAACCGGGGCAGCATTCCAGCACGACGCCCTCGTCGGCGATGCGCCTGACGAGGTCCAGGTTCTCGATGGCGCGCACGCCATGGCCGATGCGGGACGGACGGATATGATCGAGCGCCGCCTGGACGGTCTCCCAGCCCGTCAGTTCGCCGGCATGGATGGTGATGCCGAGCCCGGCTTCGCGGGCGATCTCGAAAGCCCTGACATAGTCCTCCATATCGCCGATGCGCTCATCGCCGGCAACGCCGAAACCGGTGACCAGCGGATGCCCGCAGCGCGCCGCGAAGCGCGCCGCCTGCTCGATCGACTCGACGCCGACATGGCGCACGCCGGTAACGATCATGCGGCCCTCGATGCCGGTCTTGGCCTTGGCGCGGGCCATGCCTTCGCCGAGCGCATCGGTATAGGCTTTCGGCGACAGCCCGGCCTTTTTCGCGTGGTCCGGCGAGGTGAACACTTCGGAATAGATGGCGCCATCGCGAGCGAGACTGGTCAGATAATGGTCGGCCAGCCGCGCATAGTCCTCCTCGGTCCGGAACAGATCGGCGGAAAAATCATAAGCCGCCAGGAAGGAGGTGAAATCGTGCCAGACGAAGGAACCGTTCTGGATATAGGGCGAGGTGTCCTTGCCGTATTTCTGCGCCTGGCGGACGACGAGTTCGGGCGCCGCTGCCCCTTCGATGTGGCAGTGCAGTTCCGCTTTCAAAGGCATTCAATCATCCCGTCGGTCCGTCCAGGTCTCGAAAACCCGCCACCTGGAAGCGCGGCTGAACACCGCGCCTTAAACAATAGCGCCCGCACCATCGATCGGCTATGGTCCCGCCGGTTTTATGACGGATCAAAAAAATGTCAGTTGAGAGAACCACGGCCGCGGGCGGCATGGAAACCTCCTATGGTTTCAAGCGTGTAGGGGCTGGCGACAAGCAGTCCCTGGTCAACGATGTTTTCCACAAGGTCGCCAACCGCTACGACCTGATGAACGATCTGATGTCGGCCGGCCTGCACCGGCTGTGGAAGGACGCCATGGTCACCTGGCTCAATCCTCCCAAAAGGATCGGCTGGCGCGTGCTGGACGTTGCCGGCGGCACCGGCGACATCGCCTTCCGCATCGTCGATGCCAGCCACGGCAATGCTCATGCCACCGTGCTCGACATCAATGGCTCGATGCTGGCTGTCGGCCGCGACCGGGCCGAAAAGAAGGGCCTGTCCGGCAACACCGATTTCGTCGAGGCCAATGCCGAGGAACTGCCCTTCCCTGATGCCACATTCGATGCCTACACCATCGCTTTCGGCATCCGCAACGTACCGCGCATCGAGGTGGCCTTGGGCGAAGCGTTTCGCGTGCTGAAGCCCGGTGGGCGCTTCCTGTGCCTGGAATTTTCCGAGGTCGAGATGCCGCTGCTCGACAAGGCCTATGAAGCCTGGTCGTTCAACGCCATTCCCAAGATCGGCAAGATGGTCACTGGCGACGGCGAACCCTATTCCTATCTGGTCGAATCGATCGCCAGGTTTCCCAATCAGCAGAATTTCGCGACGATGATTTCCCGCGCCGGCTTCGACCGCGTTTCCTTCCGCAACTATTCCGGCGGTATTGCAGCACTTCATTCGGGCTGGAAGCTTTGAGGCCGGACCGCATTTCTCATAATCGACGCGTGCTATGCCGGTTCAAAGAGCCGGCAGGATTGGCGCTGCCATGAGCAATGTCAGTGCAGGATTCCGGCTCGTAAGGGCCGGCTGGGTGCTGGTCCGCGAGGGTGTCGTCGCCGCCTTGCCGGGTGAGGAGCTGTCCGGCCTGCCGAAGTTCGGCTGGCGGATGGCGCGGCTGTTCACCCGCCGCCGCGCGCTGGCCTATGAGCGCAGCGACCGGCTGGCCAAGGCGGTCGTCCGACTCGGTCCATCTTATGTAAAGCTCGGCCAGTTCCTGGCGACACGGCCCGACGTCGTCGGCAACGACATGGCGCTCGATCTCGCCACGTTGCAGGACAAGATGCACACCTTCCCCAGGGCCGAGGCCATCGCGGCGGTCGAGGCTTCGCTCGGGCGCAAGGTCGGCGATCTCTATACGCAATTCGGCGACCCGGTCGCCGCCGCCTCCATCGCCCAGGTCCATGCCGCCGACGCTCTCCATGACGGCATTGCCACCAAGGTGGCGGTCAAGGTGATCCGGCCCGGCGTGCGCCGCCGTTTCTTCCAGGATCTCGAAAGCTATTTCCTCGCCGCTCGCCTGCAAGAGAAATACATCCCCTCGTCACGCCGGCTGCGGCCGGTCGAGGTCACCCAGACGCTGGCACAGACCACCAAGATCGAGATGGATCTTCGCCTCGAGGCGGCGGCTCTCTCGGAGCTCGGCGAAAGCACCAGGGATGACTCCGGCTTTCGCGTGCCGTCCGTCGACTGGGAGCGCACCGGCCGCGACGTCTTGACCATGGAATGGGTCGACGGTGTCAAGATGAACGACATTGCCGGCCTGGAGGCCGCCGGCCATGAACTGAAGGCGATCGCAGCAAACCTCATCCAGTCGTTCCTGCGCCACACGCTGCGCGACGGGTTCTTCCATGCCGACATGCATCCGGGCAATTTGTTCGTCGAGGCAAACGGCACCATCGTTGCCGTCGATCTCGGCATTGCCGGCAGGCTCGGCAAGAAGGAGCGCCGCTTCCTCGCCGAAATTCTCTATGGCTTCATCACGCGCGACTATCTGCGTGTCGCCGAGGTCCATTTCGAGGCCGGCTATGTGCCGCGCCAGCACAATGTTGCAGCCTTCGCGCAGGCGATCCGGGCCATCGGCGAGCCGATCCATGGCCAGCCGGCCGAGACCATCTCGATGGCCAAGCTTCTGACGCTGCTGTTCGAGGTCACCGAACTCTTCGACATGGCGACGCGGCCCGAATTGATCCTGTTGCAGAAGACCATGGTGGTGGTCGAGGGCGTGGCGCGCACGCTCGACCCGGCCTTCAACATGTGGAAGACGGCCGAGCCGGTGGTCGGCGACTGGATATCAGGCAATCTTGGGCCGCGTGGCATGATGATCGATGCGCGTGACGGCGCCAGGGCGCTGCTCACGCTGGCCCGCCAGATTCCCGAGCTTGCGGCGCGCACCGACCGGCTGTCGCGCGAGATCGACCTGATGGCGGAGCACGGCCTGCGCTTCGACGAAACCACCGCCCACGCCATTGGCAAGGCCGAGGCGCGCTACAGCCGCTCCGGCCGCTGGGCACTGTGGGTCATCGCGCTGACGCTCGTCTATATCGCCTGGAAGATCATCTGAGTGCATGCAATGACAGCAATGCTGTCATTGCATGCACGCTGCTTGTTGCCTATATTAAGCGGCATGGAGCAAGACCATGAGCACGATAACAGTCCGCAACCTTGACGACAACGTGAAGCAGGTGCTCCGCGAGCGCGCCGCCGCGCGCGGCGTTTCGATGGAGCAGGAAGTGCGGGATGCCTTGCGTGAGGCGGCAATCCCAAAAACCAGGCTTGAGAATGGGGCGTGGCGACTGAAGGCTTCCCGTGACGAAATCTTGGCGCTCGGGCGGAAGCTGGAACGCCCTTTTGATCTCAAAGCGATTACTGACCATATGTGGGACGAGGGACTTCTGTGACAGTCGCGGTCGATACCTCGGCGTTGATCGCAATCCTTGGCGCGGAGCCGGATGCCGCTGCATTCGTCGACGTTTTCGGTACCTCATCTGTTGCACTGGTAAGCGCAGCGACGCTGCTGGAGGCGCATTGTGTCGCGAGCCGGTCGAGTGATGGCGTTAACGTCAACGAACTCAAACTGCTAATCGATCTTCTCGAGTTGACGGTAGTTCCTTTTGATTTAGCGCAGCTTGAAGTCGCACGGCTTGCCTACTCTCTCTATGGCCGTGGATCTCATCATCGTGCTGATCTCAACATGGGCGACTGTTTCGCTTACGCCTTGGCCAAGACGCGAAACCTGCCGCTGCTTTTCAAGGGTAATGATTTCATCCATACCGATATCGAACCGGCGCTGAAGCCGGCATGACACTGGACAGGAACTGGTCTCAGGCATGAGCCTCTCCGGCAAGCGCATCCTGCTCATCATTGGCGGCGGCATCGCCGCCTACAAGGCGCTCGATCTGATCCGCCGGCTGCGCGAGCGTGGTGCGGCGGTGCGGGTGATCATGACATCGGCGGCACAGGAATTCATCACCACGCTGTCGGCCGGCGCGCTCTCCGCCGACCATGTCTTTACCGAACTGTTCGACCGCCAGGACGAGCACGATGTCGGCCACATCAGGCTGTCGCGCGAGGCCGATCTGCTGGTGGTGGCGCCCGCCACCGCCGACCTGATGGCCAAGCTCGCAAACGGCCACGCCAACGATCTGGCCTCCACGGTGCTCATCGCCACGGACAAGCCGGTGTTGATGGCGCCGGCCATGAACACCAGAATGTGGGCGCATCCGGCCACCCGCCGCAATCGCGCGACGCTGCAGAAGGACCGCGTCACCTTCGTCGGTCCGGCCAGGGGTGAGATGGCCGAAAGCAATGAAGCCGGCGAAGGCCGCATGGCCGAGCCGCTGGAGATCGTCGCCGCCATCGAGGCACTGCTCGACGTCGGCCCGAAGTCGCTGTCGGGGCGCAAGATCATCGTCACCTCCGGCCCGACGCATGAGCCGATCGACCCGGTGCGCTACATCGCCAACCGTTCGTCCGGCAAGCAGGGCCATGCCATCGCGGCAGCACTGGCCAGGCTCGGCGCCGATGTGCACCTCGTCTCCGGCCCTGTCGGCATCGTCGATCCGGCTGGCGTGAAGACCATCCATGTCGAACGTGCGCAAGAGATGCGCGACGCGGTGGAACAGCTCCTGCCCGCAGACGCGGCGGTGTTCGTCGCCGCCGTGGCCGACTGGCGAACCGAGAATTCAGCCGGTGAGAAGATCAAGAAGGTCGCCGGCGAAGGGCCGCCGGTGCTGCGCATGGTCGAGAATCCCGACATTCTCGCCAGCGTCGGCCATCACAGCCAGCGACCCGGCCTGGTTATCGGCTTCGCCGCCGAGACGCAGGATCTCCTGCGCAACGCCGAGGCCAAACTCAAGAAAAAAGGCGCCGATCTCATCGTCGCCAACGACGTGTCGCAGGGAAGCGGCGTCGGTTCTTCGGGCGTGATGGGCGGCGATCGCAACCGGGTGCGGATCGTGTCAAAGGCTGGCGTCGAGGAATGGCCGGAGATGAGCAAGGATGATGTGGCGGCGCGGCTCGCCGCCCTGATCGCCGAAAGGCTTAAAACGATCGTCGTTTGAGCTGAAAGACGTTCTGCTGCAGTGACGCACCGCCCTGCCGCGAGATGGCATTCAGGCGGCGCGCTTTAAGTCCTGCGGCCTACATCAATTGGTCAAAAGCTCGGCGGTCCGGGCAAGCGCGCCGGCGAAGCCGTTGAGCGGAATGGAGAAGCTCACCGCTTGTCCGGTGTCTGCCGCGAAAGCGTCGATCTTCAGTGTGGTGCCTGATTTCAGCAGTGGCGTGACAGTCGCATCGAACACCACCGGCACCAGACAGCCGACGACCTGGCAGGTGTTGAACGCCAGGCTGCCGTCCAGCTTCTGATCGTCGATGGTCAGGCTGACCCCCTTGGCCAGCGCCAGGCCGAACGGCAACGCAAGCGTGCCCGTGGCATCCTCGCCGGTCTTGCTCACCAGCTCGATCGCCAGCAGCCGCTGATTGCTTTGCTTGTTGAATTGCTGATGCGACAGGCTGCAGGTCTTGGCCGTGCCCGATATCTGGCAATTGACCGTCCAGTCGCCGTGGGTTTCAGACAGTGCCGACGCGCCGCCGGGCAACTGCGGCGCATCCGCGGCAGCGGGTGCCGCGACCGCCTTGTCGCTCTTGGTTTGCGCCGCCACGGCGGCCACGCCCACGGTGCAGGCAACACCCAGCATCGCCACGAAATACGCGTACTTCCTCATCAAGATCCCTCCCGCCCGGCTCCGCCTCGGGCCAGCTAGAAACTGACCTTGAGAGACGCGCTGATCGCGTTCTGTTTAACCGTTTCGCCGAAGGCGCCATTATATCTGACGGACATGCCGACGCCATTGACGCCATTCAGCTCAAGGCCGGCGCCGACCCGATAGAGCGGCGAATCGACGGTCTCCGTCAAGTGCAATGCGGGGTTGCCAGGCAGATTCTCCGCCGCCGCGAAGCGACCTTCGATTTCCCACTCCTTGTCGGAAAACTCCACGCCAGCCTTGCCATAGACGCGAAGGCTGGCAATGTCGCTGAGTGCAAGGTCGGTACCGATCTCGAAAGCCGGCGTCGCCGAATAATACATGTTGGCGCTGCCGTCGAAGTTGAAGGCGGCAACCGAGCCCGCTTCCTTGCCGGAAACACGCAGCCAGCGCGCGTCGAACTGCAGGGTCGGCTGCAGGTAGAAAGCACCCATCTCCTGCGTTATGCCGAGCCGCGCCGAACCGCCGAACTGGGCGGTTTTCTGTGTGTAGGTGACACTGTTGCCGATGCCAGGCAGCAATGCCTCCGGCAGATAATCGCCGATCAGCGTTTCGCCCGGAATGAAGGCCACCTGATCGAGATGCGTATCGCGCTCGCCCTTGAAGGAGCCGGTGCCGCCGCCGAGTGCAAAGTCGATGAAATAGTTCTTGTCGGCATATTTCGCCAGCGCGTACGCCTGCCAGGATTCGCCTGTCGTCGCCGACAGAAGCTCGCCGTTGAAATCGATCTTCGAATCGAATTCGGTCCGGCCTATGGTTGCGCCAAGCGACCAGTGCTGACTGACCTCGCCAAGACCGCCAAGCGACATCGTCTTCAACACGTCGTCGCGGCTGGTGGTTCCGCCCCCCCGCGTCGCGGCTGTACTCGGCTTGCGGACTGATCGACGCCCAGACACAGCGTCCGTCGGGATCCTTGTAGGCGGGAACGCCGGTGCATTCGCGCGCCGCCTCCAGCATGATGTCCGTGGAGCGGTTGATCATCTCGAATGTGTGCACGGCATAGTGCGGCGTCAGCCGCGTCAGGGCCGCGCCGAGCTCCATTTCATCGGGCAGGAAGCGCAGCATGTTGATCAACAGCGCCATCGGATTGTCTGGGCTCGATGAAGCCTCGACATCGTCGAGATACTGCGCCATCTGGAAGACGCCGGGATCGGTCGTGCCGGAGTTAGGATCCTGTGCCAACTCCAGGAAAGTCGGATTGTCGGCATAGAGAACCAGATCCGTTCCGCCGACCACCTTGGTCAGGAAATTGAAGCCGACCGCCGGATGCAGCGTCGTCGGCGTGATGCCGGAATCGGTCATCGCCGATCCGGTGGCCAGCACATATTCGGCGAACAATTTGTCGATCGACAGGAAGTTCAACGGCGCCTCGCCATCGAAGTCGCCAGCCACCGTTAGTGCAAGGGCATCCGTGATCTGGTTGTTGAGATCGACGTCGGTGACGAAGTCGCCGGAGAATATCTGGGTGAAGCCGCCGGTGACATCCACTTTGGCCACGACGCCGATGCCCTGGTTGGTAAACAGCCCGTCATTGGTGAACTTGCCGCCGCCGAGATCGATGGTCTTGAGGCCGACCATCGAGGCGTCGGCGATATTGTGGAAGCTGTTCGTGCCGCCGCCGAGATCCATGTTGCCGATCACCCGTCCGAGCGTGTCGGCAATCTTCGAATTCTCCACATGGTCATCGCCCGATGTGCCGGTGATAGCCAGTGGGCTGAAATCGTCCAGAAGCGATTCCAGGATCGCATTCGTCGGCACGACGGGACCGGGCGCCATCAGGAAGGCTTGGAATGCCTGAAATTGCGACGCCTGGATGGTGAAACTCGGCGTTGCCCCCATCGCATAGAGCAGGCTGTGGTTGTTCAGCGTGTTGTCTGCACCGCCGACAAGCATCGCCGCCACGCCGGTTCCGGCACCGCCAATCGTGTACTGGCCATTCAGGTTGATGGTGATGTTGCCCTTGGCGCCCTTGGCCGTGCTCTCGCCATAGACAGCCACAGAATCGGCACCTTGCGCGAAGAGGCTGTCGCCTGCCGTCAAATCGACCGCATGGGCATTGCCGGCGCCAGTGGCGCTCTGGCCGAACATCGCATACGAACTTGCGCCCTTGACCCAGACTTGGCTGTCCGTGCTTGCGGCCGACGCCGCGGCGTCGCCGATACCGCCTTGCGAGCCGGCCGCCGACTGGCCCATGGCCAGCGAATCCATGCCGCCGGCGCCTCCGCCACCGCCCACCGCTTGGGCAACGATGCCGTGGCCACGGTCGCCATCGGTCTCAATGGCGCCGGACTGGATGATGGTCACCTTGCCGCCGGTGCCCTTAGTGCCGCCAGGCGTGTTGAAGCCGATGGCGTTTGGCCCGCCGCCGTCGTCGTCAGCGCCAAAGCGGCCGAAACCGGCACCACCGATGCCGCCGCCGCCACCGACCGACTGCGCGATGATAGCGATGGAATCCTTGCCCGTCGTCGTGATCATGCCGGTGCGGATGACGGTAACATCCCCGCCATCGCCGCCATTGCCGCCGAGACCGCCAATGGCCAACGCATTCGAGCTCTTGCCCTTGGCGTCGCCGCCATAGCGCCACCGCCGCCGACCGATTGCGCGACCACGCCGTGCGCGCGCTCGCCATGGGTGATGATGGTGCCGGAAACCGTGACATCGACCTTGCCACCATTGCCGCCATTGCCGCCAAAGCCGCCAAGCTGCAGCGCGACCGAATCATCTCCCGCCGTGTCGGCCGATACCACGCCGCCATAACCGCCGCCGCCGCCGACGGACTGGGCGAAGATGCCGAGCGCCCCATCCTTCCAGGTTTCGATGATGCCGTCATTGTTGACCGTGACATGGCCGCCATTGGAGCCGTCGCCGCTCGGCAGAGAAATCGCGCCGCCGATCGTCATGTCGGCCTCCGAAGCGTTGGCCGCGGCACCCGAAGCACCGCCGCCACCGCCTACCGATTGCGCGAAAATGCCGTGCGAAAGATAGCCGAGCGTGGTGATCTTGCCATGATTGTCGACGATTACGTCGCCACCGCTGCTGCCCCCACCGCCCAGCCCGCCAATCGCCAGCGTCACCGACGTTTCCGCGCTGCCTGTCTCGGTCGAGCCGGCGCCGGCCGCGCCACCGCCACCGCCCACCGATTGCGCGAAGATGCCGTGCGAATTGTCGCCCTTGGTCAGGATCTCGCCCGACCCGAAATTGGTTACATGAACGGTTTCGCCGCTCTTGCCGCCGGTGCCGCCGGCGCCGCCGAGGCTCAAGGTTATGGCCACATTGGAGTCCTTGGCCGAGGTGCCCGAAGCGCCGCCGACGCCGCCGCTGCCGCCGATCGACTGCGCCAGTATGCCGTGCGAATAGGCCTTCTCGGTCTGGATCCAGCCGCTGTTTTCGACATTGACCTTGCCGCCATTACCGCCAACGTTGCCGGACCCGCCCAGTGACAGGTTGACACTGACTTCTGATTCATCGGTGTGACCGGTGCTTTCACCGGCGCCACCGGCGCCACCGCCGCCACCCACCGACTGTGCGAAGATGCCGATGGAACGCTCCTGCTGGGTCCAGATGCCGGCCGTGGCGAGATTGAAGACGTCGACCTGGAAAGCGCTGCCACCGCCGCCGCCTGCCCCACCAAGCGCCCCACCGATCGCATATTTACCCAATACGCCCGATGTCGCCGAGCCGCCGACACCACCACCGCCGCCGATCGAGTTGGCGCTGATACCATACGAATCGGCGCCGTCGGTCACGATCAGGCTCCGGTTGGTAACAGAGACCGTGCCGCCATTGCCGGCGCCGCCCGCGGCGAGGCCGATCGCCGCGCCGATGCCGACGGACGTCTCGCCTTCGCTGCCTCCGCCAACGATCTCCTCGTCGGTCGAAGCCGCGCCGCCGCCGCCGCCGCCGCCGCCGACCGACATCGCCAGGATACCGATGGAGTTGAAGCCCTGGGTCCGGATTACCCCGGAATTGTCGACATGCACGCCGGCGCCGATGACGTTGTTGCCGTCATCCAGGCGGAACAACGCCGCATCGTTGCCGGAGCCGCCCGAACCGCCAATGCCGACATTGACGGTGACACTCGTCTCGCTGGTGCCACCAAGGTGGAACGCCTTGGCGTTGCTCGATCCGCCCATGCCGCCGCCGCCGCCCAGCGATTGCGCGACGATGCCTGAGGAGAAATCGCCCTTGGTCGTCAAATTGCCGGTGTTGATCACGTCGACCGCGCCGGAGATATTGCCGGTGCCGCCCCCGCCTCCGACGGTCACGTTGGCCGCAACGTTGACGCCTTGGCCGCCGCCCAGATCGGCGGTCGCACCGTTGGTCGAGCCGCCATTGCCGCCGCCGCCGCCGATCGACTGCGCAAGGACCGCCGCGCTCATGTCGCCATCCGTCTGCACCGTCATGGCATTGTGGACGAGCACATCGTCGCTGACATTGCCGTCGCCGCCGCCGCCGCCGATGCTGACGGTCGCGTTGACGCTGACATTGACGCCGTAACCGCCAGCCGCCGCCCAGGAATCGCCGCCATTGCCGCCGCTGCCGGCAACCGACTGGGCAAGAATGCCGCCAGCCTGGTAACCCTTGGTGACGATGCTGCCGCCGCCGCTGAGGCCAGTATCGACGATCACCAGGTCACTGCGGCCACCGTCGCCGCCCCAGCCGCCGACCGTCACGCCGAGGCTGACATTGACGCCGTTGCTGACCGAGCCGGCCATCGTGGCCGCACGGCCGCCATTGCCGCCGCCGCCGCCAATCGACTGTGCCACGATGCCGCCCGAGCCGACCGCGTCGGTGTCGGCGATGATGTTGCCGTCCGCCCTGACCGTAACCTTGCCGCCAGGGCCGCCATCGCCGCCCTCGCCGCCACCGAAACGCCGACCGCTGCCGATGCGTAGAAACCGGCGCTGAAGGCTCCGGAATAGGCATTGCCGCCATTGCCGCCGCTACCGCCGACCGATTGCGCCAGGATGGCCTTCGCGCCCGCGCCGCCGACGTGGATGTCGCCCTTGTGGGTGACGGTAACCTGATCGCTCAGGTTCGCATCGCCGCCGCCGCCGCCGATCGCGACGCCAGCCGCACCGAATATACCGACCGCGACCGCACCGGCGCTGCCGCCATTGCCGCCGCCGCCGCCGACCGATTGCGCCAGGATGCCGTGCGCGAGCGCGCCTTTGGTGGTTATGTTTGCGGTGTTTTTGACCTCGACCTGGCCACCTGCCCCGCCAGCGCCGCCCTGGCCACCGACAGCGACGGCCGCAAAGGCACCACCGGCGCCCGCCAAGCCTCCATCACCACCTGAACCACCGACCGACTGCGCGAAGATGCCGATCGAGAGGTCCCTGTCAGTGGTGATCCGAGCCGTATTTTCGACATAGACTTTCTGGCTGCCACCACCGGAACTGCCATTGCCGCCCAGCGAGAAGGAAGGTCCGCCAACCGTCACCGCAAAGCCGCCGGAGCCGCCGCCGCCGCCGACCGACTGCGCCATGATGCCGTGCGACTGAATACCTTCGGTCTGCACGACGGCGCCGTTGATGACATCAACGGTCTTGCCGCCGCCACCGCCGGCGCCCTTACCACCGATCCCGATGCCGAGGCCCAGGTTCAGTCCTGCAGAACCGCCGCCCGTGCCGCCGCCACCGCCGATGGATTGCGCGACAATGCCCGTCGAGCGATCGCCGATCGTATGGATCAAGCCGCCGCCAATTGTGGCCCTGACCGTCTCGGCCTCGCCGGCCGCTCCGCCTTTGCCGCCGATGCCGATGGTCGCAGCGATAGCGCCATTGAACGAAAAGCCGCCATTGCCGCCGCCGCCGCCGATCGATTGAATGATCAGGCCAGCGGAGTCGGCGCCGTGGGTTGTGATATTCGTGGTGGTGGAGTTGTAGACGACCTTGCCCGCGGCGCCGCCGCCCGCGCCACTGCCGCCGATGCCGACGGTCAGGCCAAGGCCGACACCGATGACGCCGCCGCCATTGCCCCCGCCGCCACCGATCGATTGCACGATGATACCGGCCGACCTTTCCTTGAAGGTTTCGACCGAACCATTATAGGTCGCATCGACTGCCTTGCCCGCGCCTGCCGCGCCGCCGCCACCACCGATGCCCAGATTGGCGATCGCGCCAAACGTGCCGACGAAGCCGCCATTGCCGCCACCGCCGCCGACCGACTGTACGACGAGGCCGATCGAGTCGGTGCCGCGCGTGATGATAGATTGCTGGCCGCCATTGGCGGTGCGGAAGAACACGTCGCCGCCATCGCCGCCGCCGCTGCCCTTGCCGCCGATTCCAACGCTCGCTCCGAAGAGGGCGCCTTCCACGACAAAGCCGCCATTGCCGCCGCCGCCGCCAAGCGATTGGACGACGATGCCTGCCGACCGGTCCTGCAGGGTTTCGACCGAGCCGCCGGTGGTGACGTCGACTTTCCTGGCGAAGCCGCCTGAACCAGCCGAGCCGCCGACGCCGACAGCCACGAGACCCGCGCCACCGAGAGCGAAGCCGCCATTGCCGCCGCCGCCGCCCACCGACTGGGCGAGGATGCCGATGGAATCGGTGCCGCGCGTCGTGACCTTGGCGTTTGCGATGTTGTAGGTGACCTCGTCTCCGTTGCCGGCCGCGCTGCCGCTGCCGCCCACCGAAACAGACACGATGCCGCCAAGCGCAAAGGCGCCACCGCCATTGCCGCCGCCGCCACCCACCGACTGTGCGAGGATGCCAATGGCCGAACGACCGTTGGTGTCGACCGTCGGACCGGTCGCGGCCTGGTTGACGTTGACGGCTCCGGCATTGCCGCCGGTTCCGCCGCCGCCGCCGATCGCGACAGCGACTGCCGGGGCGACCGACAGGGCAAAGCCGCCATTGCCGCCACCACCACCGACCGACTGAGCCAGCACGCCATGCGCGCCATCGCCGCTGCCGTCAGCGCCAGTTGTTATCGTGCCGCCGACATTGGCGATGACAGTTCCGCCTTTGCCGCCGCCGCCGGCTGTGCCGCCGATCGATACGATGCCGGCTGCCCCGCCGCCATCACCGCCGCCGCCGCCGACCGATTCGACCAGCATGCCAATAGCACCCCGACCATCGGTGGTGATGTTGCCAGTGTTGGTACCGGTTGCATTGGCGCCATCATTGCCCGCGCCTCCGGTGCCACCGCCACCGAACAGGCCGAAGGCGTCGCCTCCGCCACCACCGCCGCCGCCGACCGACTGCACGGCCATGCCGCTGGCGAAATCACCATGCGTTATGATGCCGCCCGAATTGCTGCCCGTGGCATTTCCGCCCAAAGTGGCGCCGCCGCCGTTGCCGCCGCCGCTGACGACCCCGACGCCATCGGCGCCATTGCCACCCACACCACCTGCCGACCGCACCAGCATGCCATAAGAGGCCAATCCCGATGTTTCCACCTTGCCGGCGTTGCTTGCCGATGCGGTGCCGCCGGAAGCGCCATCACCGCCGTCACCAGCATCGACGCCGAGACTGACGATGTTGTCACCGCCCTGGCCGCCATTGCCGCCGCTGGCGTTGGAAAAGATGCCGTAGGAGAAGTCGCCCGTCGTCGTGATATCGCTGGTGCCAGACGCAACGGCGTTGGCGCTGCCGCCGGTGTTGCCGCTTCCGGCGTCGCCGCCGAGGTTCGCGATCGCCGGAAGGGCGCCACCGCCACTGCCGCCATCGCCGCCGATCGCGGAAGCTATGAGTCCATGATGGCCCGAGCCGATGGTCGAAATCGTGGCGTTGTTGAGAACATCGACGGATCCGCCAACACCGCCATTGCCGCCCTCACCACCATTGGTTTCAATGGGCGTTCCAGCCAGGCCTTCGCCGCCGTCGCCGCCGTCGCCGCCATTGGCAGTGCCGCCAAATCCAGATGCGTTGACGTTTATCTGCGGGGTGTTGTTTACGGCTCCAGGGGTGGCATTTGTAATCGATCCGCCGGGATCGCCATTATCACCATCTGCGTCAAAACCACCAGGTCCCCTGTCCGGAGCATCCGGGCCGTTCTCGTCTATGACGAACTGAGCATGCGCCGCCGGTACCGGCGGAAAACCCACCAGCGCGGTGGCGCCGAGGAGGACCATGAACCGTCCGGCAATCACACCTGGCCGGCGACGGCGACCCGAGCCAGCTTCTTGCGCACGTGCCACCGGTCCAAGTTTAAACAAAGTCCACGCTTGCGCCGCACGAAGCGAACAAGGCGAACTGCCGGGCAGCGCTTGGCGGGCAAGCCCTGCTTGCTGGGATACCTCTGCCACATGAGCATTGGCAGCGTCGATACCGGAACCCGGAACCGCGAATGCGCGTTTGATGGCAAAGCCACCACGCTTTGAAAACAAAGCCATGCACTTACCCCCCGTTTTACGGGGCGCCCTCAATGCCTGCTTGAGTCCGACGCCACCGCTATGCTCTGCTCATGCAATTGCAATAAGGATGCCGGCACTGCGCAATAAGGTTCAATGCATTAAAACAGAGCATCCGCATTCCCACTTGCGGAGCTCTGGCTCAATTAGAATACATTAACTTATGCCGGATGAAACCGAAAATTTACGTGGGGAACACTGACCAAAGCCACTGACGTTTCATAGTCGTCATATGACGACTATCTGCCGTTTCGCGGCCGGAATCGCAGAACAAAGCGATTGAACTGCCCGATTTCGCGATCCTCGACCCGCTGGCCATGGCATCGCCGCGCAAACGTCCTATATCAGTGGACAGAGTCTTTGCGCGGAATGAGCGGATGTCGGCACTTCGGCCATCAACGATCTTCACAGTGGCAATGCTGGCCACGGCAGTGCTGGCGGGCGCTTGCCTGCCGGCTTCCGCGCAAGCGCTCAATTCCGCTACCGGCAACAATGCGCTGATCCGGCAGAACGACCTGCAAATCCTGCAAAACAGGATACAACGGCAGCAATATCAGCAGCAACAACAGCAGAATCGCGCCCAGGACCGCCAGATCGTTCAGCAACCGCCACCGGTCGTGCAGCAGCTCAAGCCAAGCTGCCAAACCCAGATAATCGGCACCACCGTCGTGAGCAATTGTCGCTGACATCAAGGCCTTTTTCGTTTATTTAGCCGACTTAGGTATTTCGGGTGTCTTTCGGCACATGCGAAAGTTTTGGTTTTGCAACGACGCCTTGTCGCGCTATGCGGCATTGCATCGACTGGATTGACGAATGGCAGCCACCAAGAAGAAGGCCGTACGCAAGGCAAAGAAGGGCGAGAGGATCCGCCAGGTGGCGGCTATTCCCTTTCGGCTGACCCCGCACGGGGACATCGAAGTTATGCTGGTCACGTCTCGAACCACCAGACGTTTCATCGTCCCCAAGGGCTGGCCGATGAAGGGCAAGAGCGGGCGCAAGGCGGCCACCATCGAGGCACAGGAGGAAGCCGGCGTGCTCGGCAAGACGCTGAAGCAGCCGGCGGGCACCTATTCCTACTGGAAGCGGCTGGCCAATCGCTTTGTCCGCGTCGACGTCATCGTCTATCTGCTCGAGGTAAGCGAGGAACTGGCCGACTGGCAGGAAGCCAAACGACGCCAGCGGGCCTGGCTGGCGCCAGCCGATGCGGCCATGCTCATCGACGAGCCGGATCTTTCAACGTTGGTGAAGACGCTGAAGATCCCCCAGCCTGTGCAGGTGGACCAGGCGTAAAGCCTCACTCGCCGGGCTCATCGCTTTCGGGAAACGGCCGCACCGGCGTGCCGGTATAGGTCCACAGCCATTCGCGCGGCAGCGGCCCTTTGTTTCGCTCGGCCTGCTGCGACTGCTCCCAGGCATGCGCAAGGATGCCGACCGAGCGCGACAGCACGAAAAGCCCTCGCGTCAGCGCTGGCGGAAAACCGAGTTCGCCATAGATGACGGCGGTAGCGCCATCGATGTTGAGCGGTATTTTTTTCCTCTTGCGTCGCGCGACGTCCGCCTCGATCGCTTCTGCAATATCGACGAAACGTCCGTTGACGGCACCGCGTGCGGCAAATTCGCGGGTCAGTTCCAGCAAGCGCGGCGCGCGCGGGTCGACGGGATGGAAGCGATGTCCGAGCCCCGGCACATAGCCCTTCTCCTCGGCGAAGAACCGGTCGAGCCGTGTCGAGACCGCTTCATTCAGCGTCATCCCGGCATCGATTGCCACGGCAATGTCACCATAGAAGGAAAGCGCCTGCTCGCCGGCGCCACCGTGCACGTCGCCGAGAACGTTGATGGCCGAGGCCATGGCGCTGTTGATACCGACGCCGCAGGTTGCGGCCATGCGCGCGATGGCGATCGATGGCGCCTGCGGTCCGTGGTCGACGGCGGCTCCCAAGGCAATGCCGAGCAACTCTGCCTGGTCCTCGCCGGGCAGTTCGCCGCGCAGCATCAGCCAGATGACAGCCGGGAAGCTGACGCGGCCGATCAGATCCTGGATCTCGTAGCCGCGCAGCCGGATGACACCAGGCCGCATCTCGATGATGTCGGTCTGCCACCATTCCTCGCCGCGCTCACGGCCCGTCTTCTCCGTGTCGCTCATGCGCCTGCCTTTGTCTTGGCGCGGGGTGGCAGGTCGGCGAACACCTCGCCCATATGTTCGCCGAGCGCCGGCGGCGGCTTTGTCGGCAACGGCGCCTCGCCATCGACCATGAAGCCGCCGCGCAGAACGGTCAGCGGCTTGTCCATGCCGGCCACATCATCAAAATTCGCGGTCACCCGGCGTTCGAGCACTTGCGGCTCGGCCAGCACTTGCGGGATCGTCAGCACCCTGCCGGCAGGCACGCCGGCGCGATTGAGCATCTCTTCCCAGGCCGCGGCCGGCGCGCCCGCCAGGGCGTCCTCGATTTCGACTTTAAGCGCCGCACGGTTGCGCTTGCGCGTCTCGCGCTCGGCAAAGCGGACATCGGAGGCCAGTTCCGGCCGGCCGATCAGCCGGCACAGCGCCACGAACTGCTCCTGCTTGTTGGCGGCGATGTTGACGAGCCCGTCGCCGGTGCGAAACGTACCGGAGGGTGCCGCCGTCATGTTCTCATTGCCCATCGGCTTGGGGTCGATGCCTGCGGTCAGATAGTTGGAAACCGGCCAGCCAAGCGCGGAAAGTGTGCATTCGAGCATCGAGACGTCGAGAAAGGCACCCTCGCCGCTCGTCTTCTGCCGCACCAGCGCCGAGGTAATGGCGAACGCGCCGACCAGTCCGCCAAGCGTGTCGGCCACGGGATAACCGACCCGCAGCGGCGCCGTTTCCGGTGTGCCGGTGATGCTCATGATCCCCGACAGGCCCTGGATGATCTGGTCATAGGCGGGATTGTCGCGCATCGGCCCGGTCTGGCCGAAACCCGATATCGCGCAATAGACGAGGCCGGGACGGACCGCCTTCAGCGCCTCGTAGCCAAGGCCGAGCCGATCCATCACGCCGGGGCGGAAATTCTCCACCAGTGCGTCTGCGCTGGCGACCAGATCGAGGAAACGCTCGCGATCGGCTTGCCTCTTGAGGTCGAGCACCACCGATCGTTTGCCGGCGTTCTGCGCCAGGAACGAGGCGCCCATGCCGGCGCTGTTGAGCTCTGGCGAACCGCCGAGCTGGCGCGCCAGGTCGCCGCCTTGCGGCACTTCGACCTTGATCACGTCGGCCCCGAGCAGCGCCAGCTGATAGGCGCAATAGGGGCCGGCCAGGACGTTGGTCAGGTCGAGGACGCGGATACCGGCAAGCAACTCGCTCATGACAGCTCAAATCGATCAGGCATCGCCGGGCACATGCTCCGGTCCGCGCCGCCGGCGGTGCTCGATGAAGGCCCAGATATGCGGGCCGGCGAGGCCGATGAAGGCGAGCGTCAGCAGCGTCAGCGACAGCTTGTGGGTGTAAAACACCGACCAGTCGCCATTCGAGATGGTCATCGCCCGGCGAAACTGGGTTTCGGCGAGCGGCCCCAGGATCATGCCGATGATGACGGGCGCGGTCGGGAAATCGAAACGCCGCATCAGGAAGCCGGCCGCCCCCAGCAGATAGAGGATGACGAGGTCGATGGGCGATTGCGAAATGCCGTAGGTGCCGACCGTGGCGAACACCAGGATGCCGGCATAGAGTTGCGGTGCCGGGATTTTCAGCAGCCGCACCCACAGGCCGATCAGCGGCAGGTTGAGGATGACCAGGATGACGTTGGCGATGAACAGGCTGGCGATCAACCCCCAGACGAGGTCGCCCTGGGTCGTCAAAAGCAGCGGTCCGGGGTTTATGCCGTAGCTCTGGAACGCCGACAGCATGATCGCCGCCGTCGCCGAGGTCGGCAGGCCAAGCGTCAGCATCGGCACCAGCACGCCGGCTGCGGAGGCATTGTTGGCGGCCTCGGGGCCGGCGACGCCCTCGATGGCGCCGACGGTGCCGAACTCCTCCTTGTGCTTCGACAGCTTCTTTTCGATGGCATAGGACAGGAAGGTCGGGATTTCGGCGCCGCCGGCCGGCATGGCGCCGATCGGGAAGCCGATCGCAGCGCCGCGCAGCCAGGGTTTCCACGAACGCCCCCACTCGGCCGCCGTCATGTAGAGCGAGCCCTTCAGCGGCACGATCTCGTCCTTGCCGGCATAGCGGCGCGAGGCCATGTAGAGCGTCTCGCCGACGGCAAACAGGCCGACCGCGGCAATGATGACATCGACGCCATCAAGCAGTTCGTTCGTGCCGAAGGTGAAGCGCGGCTGGCCGGTCTGCAGGTCGACGCCGATCATGCCGATGACGAAGCCGGCGAACAGGCTGGTGAGCCCGCGCACCGAGGACGAGCCAAGCACGGCCGAAACGGTGATGAAGGCCAGCACCATCAAAGAGAAATATTCGGCCGGGCCGAAGGCCAGCGCGAACTTGACCACCACCGGCGCCAGGAAAGCGACGCCCATCGTGCCGATCGTGCCGGCGACGAACGAGCCTATCGCGGAGGTGGCGAGTGCCGCGCCGCCGCGCCCGGAGCGCGCCATCCTGTTGCCTTCCAAGGCAGTGACGATGGTGGCGCTTTCGCCGGGCGTGTTGAGCAGGATCGACGTCGTCGAACCACCATACATGGCGCCGTAGTAGATGCCGGCGAACAGGATGAAGGATGCTTCCGGCGCCACCTGATAGGTGATCGGCAAAAGCAGCGCGATGGTCAGCGCCGGCCCAAGACCGGGCAGCACGCCGATGGCGGTACCGAGTGTGGTGCCAAGCAGGCACCACAGAAGGTTGACCGGGGTGAAGGCAACCGAGAAGCCATGTGCGAGATGTCCGAGCGTTTCCATGACGTCAGCCCCTCAACATGGTGATGAACGCATCGATGACCGTGTTCAGCTGGTTCTCGATGAAACCGGCACCGATGTTGACGCCAAGCGCCCTGGCGAAGCCGAAATAGGCGGCCAGCGCCAGGATCAGGCCGAGCACTGCGTCACGCAGCGTGCGTTTGCTGCCGAAGCCGTAGCAGACCAGAACGAACATGATGACGGATGCCGCCGTGAAGCCGAGCGGCCGGATGAGCAGCAGATTGGCGATCAGGCCGATGACGACGAAGCCCATCGCCTTCCAGTCGGTCGGCGTCTCCTTTTCCTCCTCCGGCTGCCAGCCGCCGCGAAGCGCGGCAAGGATGAGCAACAGCGAAAGAACCACCAGGCCGAACATGGTGAGGTAGGGAAAGACGGTCGGGCCGACCTTGGAGTAGAGCGGCGACACCGGGATTGCCAGCGTCTGCCAGGCGACGGCGCCGGCGCAGGCCAGGAGCCCGATGCCTATCAACAATTCCGGCACGGCAAGGCGCCACGGCGCCGCCTGCTGGTCGCTGGTGCTCATCGGGATCCTCCCAAGATGGCCGGCATCCTCCAGCCGGCCGCATCCGCAGTTTCGCCGCATCATATGTCCATGCGGCAGGCGAGATGGGAAGGGGGCGGCACTCTAACCGCCCCCTGAAGACATCAGGCGAGGCCGAGATCCTTGAGGATCGCGGTGATGCGGGCCGTGTCCTCGGTGAGGAATTTTGCGTAGTCGTCGCCAGTCAAAAGGATGGGCGTCCAGTTGCGGTTTTTGCATTCGGTTGCCCATGCATCGCTCTTGGCCATGGTCTCGATCATTGTGACCATCGCCGCCTTGTCGGCGTCGGAAACGCCGGGCGGTGCGAAGACGCCGCGCCAGTTGAACAGTTCGACATCGATGCCGGCTTCCTTCATCGTCGGTGCGTCGATGCCGTCCTGACGCTTGTCAGCCGAGATGGCGAGCAGCCGCAGCGCGCCCGCCTTGACCTGCTCGGAGAACTCGCCAAAGCCGGAGATGCCGGCCGCGACCTGGTTGCCGAGCAGCGCCGACAACGCCTCACCGCCGCCGGCGAACGGCACGTAGGACAGGTTTGTCGCCGGCACGCCGACCGTCTTGGCAATCAAGCCGAACAAGATGTGATCCGAGCCGCCGGCGGAGCCGCCGGCGACGGGAACCTTTGTCGGATCGGCCTTGAGCGCGGCGACGAAATCAGCGGCCGTCTTGAACGGTGACTCCGCCGGCACGACCAGGGCCTCGAACTCGCCGGTGAGGCGGGCGATCGGGGTGACTTGCGTCAGATTGTTCGCGGCCTTGTTGGCAATGATGGCGCCGACCATGACCATGCCGGCAACCATCAGGGAATTGCCTTTGCCGTTCCACTGGCTGATGAATTGCGGCAGCCCGACAGTGCCGCCGGCGCCGCCGACATTGGTGATCTGCGAACCCGAGATCAGCTTTTCACTGCGCAGCACCTGGTCGATCGTGCGCGCCGTCTGGTCCCAGCCGCCACCCGGTGCGGCAGGCACGAAGAGCTGTATCTGGGGCGCGCCTTCGGCGTAAGCGGGAGAAAGATGCGACGTCATCAGCCCGGCACCCACGGCTGCGGTGCTCATCAAAAATCTGCGTCTGTTCAGCATGGGGATTCCTCCAAATCACGACACCTCCTCCGGTGCCCGCCAAAACGCGCCTGCATCCAGACCCGTCATCGATTTCAAGCAGATGTTACGGAGTTCTGTCAACGGAAACGATATTCTACTGGACAGAACGATTTGGCGGCGCGACAGAGTCGCGTCGCTCGGCTTTCTTCAAACTGGAACCACCATGGACTCGCCAAGCAAATCGGCAGATGGGGAAATAGATCGCACCTCGGCGGACGGTGTTGCCGCGCTTGATCGGGCCATTGCCATCCTCGATGCCTTCACCACGGATGACCGGTCGCTCAGCCTGGCCGAAATCGCGGCGCGCACCGGCCTCTACAAGAGCACCATCCTGCGGCTTGCGAATTCCCTCATGCGCGGACGATTGCTCGAGCGCCTCGACAATGGACGCTACCGCGTCGGACCCGCGACCTTTCGGCTCGGTGCGCTCTACCAGCGTTCGGTCGTGGCGGTCGATATCCTGCTGCCGATCATGCGCGATCTTTCCGAGCGAAGCTGGGAGAGCGTTGCCTTCTATGTTCGCTCGGGCGACGTCCGCACCTGTCTCTACCGCGTCGAATCCAAGCACCCGATCCGCTACACGATACGCGAAGGCGACGTATTGCCTTTGCTGCTCGGCTCAGGCGGCCGCGTGCTCGCAGCGTTTTCGGGCCAGCAGGGCGAACCTTACGAGACCATCCGCAAGACCTGCAACTGCCTCGCCGTGGGCGACCGGGACCCCGAGACGGGGGGCGTGTCGGCGCCGGTGTTCGGCCCGGGAGGCCTCCTGCTCGGCGCCTTGACCCTGGCTGGACCCAGCACGCGCGTCGACGCGGCATTTCTGCAGCGCATGAAGCGTCCGCTGCTCGAGGCAGCGGCCCGCGCCACCCGCGCCTTCGGCGAAGACGCCTCCATGCTCGAGCGGGCAAGCCTGGCAGCGGACGCCATGCCGTAGAACACGTCCTCGTTGGAAGCCCCGCTCAGGTCAATTTGACCAGAACCACACGGCGGTTCTTGGCGCGGCCCGCCTCGTCATCATTGCTGGCGACAGGCGCCATCATGCCGGCGCCGGCAGCGGGCAGCCTCGCCGCTCGGGTCACCGCGCCAGCAGGATGGTCGGAGTGTCGTGATAGGTGGTCTTCACCACTTCCCGGTAACCGCACTTCGCAGCCACCCTCAGCGAAGCGCCGTTTTCCGGATCGATGATGCAGACGGTCTTCTCGCGCCCGAAAATCTCTTCGCTCCACGCCAGGATGCGGCCAACCACCTCGGTGGCGAAGCCCGCCCCGTGCACGGCCGGAACCAGCGCCCACCCGGCCTCGGGAATGCCTTCGATCGATGGTTCCATGTCGCGCTTCAGGTCGTGAAACCCGGCCTCGCCGATGAAGCGTCCGGTCGCCTTCTCCTCGATCGCCCAGAAGCCATAGCCGAGCAGCGACCACAGGCCGGCGTGACGCAGGAAGCGCATCCAGCTTTCTTCGCGCGAGCGCGGTTTGCCGCCGATGAAGCGGGTGACGACGGGATCCGTCCACATCGCGGCATAGGTGTCGAAATCGTCCAGCCGGTGTGCCCGCAGGATGGTTCGCTTCGTTTCGATGACAGGAGCGCTGGTCGCTTGTGGATTGTTCATGGAATCTGCCTCGCACGGATCGTCAGCGCTTAGCAAATCGCCGGTGCGGCGCAAGGGGCCAGGACAACACGGCCCATCATCCAGGCACCGCTATGGGAATTTTGCGCGACGGTGCTATTTTTCACGGCAGGCTGATTCAACACCTGCCAGCGCGACCCTTTTTTCAGGCGCTGGGCGGTGCCGTCAAACCCCGGGGAAAGAGCATGGACACCACCGATCTTGTGCTTGCGATCTTCCATCATCTGCTGGTGTTTTCGCTGGCGGGAATCATCGGCGCCGAATTCGTCCTGATCCGCGGCGATCTGGGCGCTGCGACGCTCAAGAGGCTCACCGGCATCGACCGCCATTACGGCATCATTGCCACGCTGATCATCGTCGTCGGCATCGGCCGCGTCTTCTATGGCCTCAAGGGCTGGGAATTCTACGTCTACAATTGGGTGTTCTGGGCCAAGATAGCGGCGTTCGTCGTGGTCGGCCTGCTGTCGATCATCCCGACCGTCCGCTTCATATCCTGGAGCAGGCAGGCGAGCGGCAATGCCTCGTTCCAGATGCCGGCGGCCGAGCTTGCGTCCGTGAAGACCTATATCCGCGCCGAAGCTTTCATCTTCCTGCTCATCCCGGTCTTCGCCGCGGCGATGGCGCGCGGCTACGGCTACTAGGATGGCGATCATCAGCAGTTTGCCGTTTGAGCCCGGTTGCAATCTGTTAATTTGCGCTAGTTGTTGCTCCATCTGCCGGGTGTTGAGAGGACCCCGCGCAGCGGTTGAAGATTTACGTATTGGGAGGAGATCACGATGAGAAGATTTGTCGCCACTCTGGCTGCTGCCGCGGCCGTCGCGCTTTGTGGGTTCACTGCCGCCGCGCAGACCTATCCCGAACGCACCATCACCGTTGTGGTGCCGTTTGCGGCCGGCGGCCCGACCGACACGGTCACGCGCCTCGTCGCCGAAGCGATGTCGAAGGATCTCGGCCAGCAGGTCATCGTCGAGAATGTCGGCGGCGCCGGCGGCACGCTGGGTGCCGGCCGCGTCGCCAACGCCGAGCCTGACGGCTATACGCTGCTGCTCCATCATATCGGCATGGCGACAAGTGCGACGCTGTACAGAAAGCTCGCCTACGACACGCTGAACGCCTTCGAATATGTCGGCCTCGTCACCGAGGTGCCGATGACCATCGTCGGCCGCAAGGACCTGGAGCCCACCGACCTCAAGGGGTTGGTGGAGTACGCCAAGGCCAACAAGGATTCCATAACCGTCGCCAATGCCGGCATCGGTGCGGCCTCGCATCTGTGCGGCATGCTGTTCATGAGCGCCATCAAGACGCCGCTGGTCACCGTGCCCTACAAGGGCACCGGCCCGGCCATGACCGATCTTCTCGGCGGCCAGGTCGACATCATGTGCGACCAGACGACCAACACCACCAAGCAGATCCAGGGCGGCACCATCAAGGCCTATGCCGTCACCTCGCCGGAGCGCCTTGATGTGCTGAAGGACGTGCCGACGGCGGTGGAAGGCGGCCTTCCCGATGTGCAGGTCGGCATCTGGCACGGTCTCTATGCACCCAAGGGCACGCCGGCCGAGATCACTGAACGCCTGTCGAAATCGCTGCAGGTCGCGCTGAAGGACCAGAACGTCGCGGCCCGCTTCGCCGAACTCGGCACCAAGCCGTCGCCGGAGGCCGATGCCACGCCCGCCGCACTGAAGGCCAAGCTGGAAAGCGAGATCGCGCGCTGGAAGCCGATCATCGAAGCCGCCGGCCAGTACGCCGACTGAGATTTGAATAGGGGCGCCACCAGCGCCCCTATTTCGCTCGGCATCGCTGCCCCACTGCGGGCTTGGAGAACCATCATGAAACCTTTCGCGATCGACAGGGCCAACGGCCTGTGCGCCGCCCTGTTCATCGGTTTCGGCGCATGGTTCGCGCTGCAATCGCTCGGCCTCGAAATCGGCACCGCGTTGCGCATGGGTCCAGGCTATTTTCCGCTGGTCCTGGCGATCGTGCTGATCCTGCTTGGCGCCGTCATTCTCGTCCAGGCCGTACGCGTCGAGGGCGAAGCGATCGGGCATATCGCGTGGCGCGGCATGCTGCTCATCCTGCCTGCTCCGATCTTCTTCGGCCTGACGGTGCGCGGCCTCGGCTTCATCCCGTCGATCTTCCTGACGGCGTTGATCGCGTCGTTTGCCAGCCGCCGCATGAAGCCGTTGACCGCGCTCGTGCTGTCGGCCGGCCTGACATTGTTTGCGTACCTCGTCTTCAGCTACGCGCTCGGCCTGCCGTTCCGCCGCTTCGGCCCGTGGCTGGCCCCATGGTTGGTGTCGTGAGGCGATGAGCATGGATCTGCTCGACAACCTCGCGCTCGGTTTTTCGACGGCGACGTCGCTGACCAACCTCGGTTTCTGCCTGATCGGCGTCCTTCTCGGCACGCTGATCGGCGTCCTGCCCGGCATCGGCGCCACCGCGACCATCGCCATGCTTTTGCCGATCACCTTCCAGATCGGCGACCCGGTTTCCTCCCTCATCATGCTCGCCGGCATCTATTACGGTGCCCAATATGGCGGCTCGACCACCGCCATTCTCATCAACATGCCGGGCGAATCCTCGTCCGCCGTCACCGCGATCGACGGCTACCAGATGGCCAGGAACGGCCGCGCCGGAGCGGCCCTCGCGATCGCGGCCATCGGCTCGTTCTTTGCCGGCACGGTGTCGACGTTCCTCGTCGCCATCTTTGCCCCGCCGCTGACGGCGATCGCGCTGAAATTCGGCGCGGCCGAGTATTTTTCGCTGATGATCGTCGGCTTGGTTTCGTCCGTCGCGCTCGCCCACGGCTCTATCGTCAAGGCGCTGGCCATGGTCGTGCTCGGCCTGCTGCTCGGCATTGTCGGCACCGACATCTACACCGGCACGCCGCGCTTCACGCTTGGAATCCGGGAATATGCCGACGGATTGAATTTCGTTGCGGTGGCGGTCGGCGTCTTTGGCGTCGCCGAGATCCTGCGCAACCTCGAAAACGAGGATGAGCGTTCCGTGATGATCCGCAAGGTCACCGGCCTTATGCCGACCCGCGAGGACTTTCGGCGCATGGCAGCGCCCATCGTGCGCGGAACAATCATCGGTTCGGCGCTCGGCATCCTGCCGGGAGGCGGCGCGATCCTGGCAGCTTTTGCGTCCTACACGGTCGAAAAACGCGTCTCGAAAAACCCGCAGGAGTTCGGCAAGGGCGCCATCGAAGGCGTCGCCGGACCGGAATCGGCCAACAATGCCGGTGCGCAGACCTCCTTCATCCCGATGCTGACGCTCGGCATTCCAGCCAACCCGGTCATGGCGCTGATGATCGGCGCCATGATCATCCAGGGCATCGTGCCCGGCCCCAATGTCGCGACCGAACAGCCGGCGCTGTTCTGGGGCATCATCGCCTCGATGTGGATCGGCAATCTGATGCTGATCATCCTCAACCTGCCGCTGATCGGGCTTTGGGTGAAGCTGCTGACGATCCCCTACTACGTGCTTTTCCCGATCATCATGGCGTTCTGCTCGATCGGCGTCTATAGCGTCAACAGCAACGTCTACGACCTCTACGCCGTCGCCTTCTTCGGCTTCCTCGGCTACCTCCTGACCAAGCTGCGCTGCGAACCGGCACCGCTGCTGCTCGGCTTCGTGCTCGGCCCGCTGCTCGAGGAAAACCTGCGCCGCGCCATGATCCTCTCGCGCGGCGACCCAAGCACCTTCGTGACGAGACCGATCAGCGCCGGCCTGCTGCTCATCGCGCTCGCCGTGCTCGTCATCGTCTTCCTGCCGGCGGTCAAGAAAAAGCGCGAAGAGGTGTTTGTGGAGGAGAGTTGAACTACGTCGTCGTTCCGCTTCGGTCCTGGATCTCTTCGACAGGATCGAGCGGTGCGATCGGCACCAGCGGTGCTGGCACATCGGTCGTCTTGACCTCGGCCTTGCAGATGTCGGCGATGACGCAGGCCGGGCAATCCGGCTTGCGCGCCTTGCAGACGTAGCGGCCATGCAGGATCAGCCAGTGATGTGCATGGCGCATATATTCGTCCGGAATGATCTTCAACAATCCCTGCTCGACCTGTTCCGGTGTCTTGCCGGGCGCCAGCCCGAGCCGGTTGCCTATGCGGAGAATGTGCGTGTCGACCGCCATCGTGTGCTGGCCGAAGGCCATGTTGAGCACGACATTGGCGGTCTTGCGCCCGACCCCGGGCAGCTTGACCAATTCATCGCGACTGTCGGGTACCTCGCCGCCATGGTCGCGGATCAGCGCCTGCGACAGCGCAATCACATTCTTCGCCTTGTTGCGCCACAGCCCGATGGTGCGGATATATTCGCCGACCCTTGCCTCCCCCAGCGCCAGCATCTTGTGCGGCGTATCGGCGGCCTTGAACAGCGCCCGCGTCGCCTTGTTGACGCCGGCATCCGTCGCTTGCGCCGACAGCACCACCGCGACCAGCAGCGTGAAGGCGTTGACATGTTCGAGCTCGCCCTTCGGCTCGGGCCGCTGGACGGAAAAGCGCCGGAATATCTCGTGCACTTCGGCCGGGCTGTAGCGCGAAGTGGGGCGCTCAGGCCGCGGACGGGGCTTGGCGTTCGACCCGCCGTGTCGTGCGGGCAACAGCTCTTTTTTGGAAAGGGAAGAATCTTTGGACTTGGGGCTTGCCATTTCCCTCCTATAATATCCCCTCATGACCGACACAAACGCCTCGTTTCAGGCCGACGAGCCATTCTTTCAGGCGCTACTCACCCCGCACCGGTCTCTGGGCCGGACAGGATTCTTCGTCCTGATGGGCGCGCTGCTGTTCGGCTGGCTTGTGACAGGCGCGTTTTTCCTGTCGCGCGGCGCCTGGCCGGTGTTCGGCTTCTTCGGCCTCGACGTGGCCGCCGTCTACATCGCCTTTCGCATCAACTATCGTGCCGCTCGTGCCCGCGAAGAAGTCTCGGTCTCGCGCACCAGCCTCGACATCCGCAAGACAGCCCCCTCGGGGAAATCGGAAGCGCATCGCTTCAATCCGTTCTGGGCGCGGTTTTCGGTGGCCCGTCACGCCGAGATCGGCATCACAGGGATGACGGTGGAAGGCCAAGGGCAGAACGTGCCGATCGGATCCTTCCTGGACCCCGATTCCCGCGAGAGTTTTGCCGCCGCCTTTTCGCGGGCGCTGGCGACCGCCAAGGCACGCTGAGCCAGCCACGAGCGACTCCAGGGCTCGAATCCTGTGTCCATCTGGGTATGCGCCGCAAGAAAGCAAGTTTCGGGTGGCGATCGACGCCCCGAGGGGCGATATTCCGGCTCAAGGAGACAGTTCCATGAGCACACACACCGCGGTCCTCAAAAAGGACATCACGCCTGAAGGCAGCGACTACGAAATCGTGCGCCGTGCCATCGAGAAGATCAGTCTCGACTATCGTGATCAGCCTTCCCTTGAAGAACTGGCCGAGGAGGTCGGCGAGACGCCAACCGGCTTGCAAAAACTCTTCACCCGCTGGGCCGGCCTGTCGCCCAAGGCCTTCCTGCAGGCGGTGACACTGGACCATGCGCGCAGGCTGCTCGATTCCGGCATGCCGCTGCTCGAGACCTCGTTTGAACTGGGCATGTCCGGCCCGGGCCGGCTGCATGACCTGTTCGTCACGCATGAGGCGATGTCGCCGGGCGACTACAAGACACGCGGCGCCGGGCTCATCATCCGCTACGGCTTCCATTCCTCGCCGTTCGGCACCGCCCTGATCATGGCCACCGAGCGCGGACTCGCCGGCCTCGCCTTCAGCGACCCCGGCGAGGAACGCGCCGCCTTCGCCGACATGTCCAGCCGCTGGCCGAACGCCATTTATGTCGAGGACATGATTGCTACCGGCCCCTATGCCGCCCGTATCTTCGACCCGGCGCTGTGGCGCCCCGACCAGCCGCTGCATGTCGTCATGATCGGCACCGACTTCCAGGTTCGCGTCTGGGAGGCGCTGCTCAAGATCCCGATGGGTAAGGCCCGCACCTATTCCTCGATTGCGGCCAGCATCGGCGCACCGTCCGCCAGCCGTGCGGTCGGTGCGGCCAACGGCGCCAATCCGCTCTCTTTCGTGGTGCCTTGTCACCGCGCCATCGGTAAATCAGGCGACCTCACCGGCTATCACTGGGGCCTGACCCGCAAGCGCGCCATTCTGGGCTGGGAAGCCGGGCAGGTATCGTAATATCGGTTTTTTTCGATATTAGGAAGAAAACCATGGGTATGCCGGCGTTATTAAGTATAAGCGCGATTTCCACTGTGGTTTTCGCCTTTGCAACCGAGGACAACCTCCGGTTCCTGTAATTGTTATTTTGAGCCTTTATTTTAGGTAACTCTAAATTAACCACGATAAAGTGATGATACCCCATGTTAATCCGGACGATCCGGCTTGATAGGAGGTCCCGATGACGTTGTTTCGCGCCGTCTGCGGCGCAGCTCTGCTGGTTGCCAGCATCGACGAGGCCGCGCTGGCCACGACGCAGAATGTCATATTCAATGGTACGATCGCGCCCACCTGCACACTTGTTGTTGCCACCAACGGCACGATGACGGCCAGCCCCGATCTCCAGTCCCTCAGTTCGCACAACAGCGGCGGCTCGGCTGGAACCGTGACGCTGACGACGACCGGAGGTGTGTCGCTGAGTGTCGACCCGGTCACCACCATGACGGTGCCATCGGCAGACAGCACGTCGACGACCTGGACGCCCACCTACTCAGCCGCCGGCGCGCATGCCATCGGTGAGACCGGCTCGGCAAGCAGCATCACCACCCCCGGCGCCGACCTCGTTTCGGTCCACCTCGCCGGCACCAAGGGCGGCAGCAATCGCTTCGCCAACGGCAATTATCAGGCAACGGTAACGCTGCGCTGCGAATGACGCGAGCGAAGGAGGGGGTCGTGAAACATGCTCGAATCCTGGCGACGGCACTGGCCGTCGGATTGGCGCCCATTGCCGCCAAGGCCCAGTCGATGTCGCCGATGCGTGGCGAGATCAACAGCTTCACCGACGTCTTCGCGGTTCGCGTCTTCCCCGCCAATCCCTACGACCGGAAGATCCGGGTCGAAATCCATGTCTACGATCAGGATTTTCAGCCGGTAGATGCCAGAATCTCTCCAGATATATTCCAGCTGGCTTCCCAGGCCTCCCGTTCTGTCCTTGTGGTTGTGCCTTTTGACGGCGCTGCCGAGCGTAAAGTGCGTATCTGTACCGAAAGCATCCCCTTTCCCAATCAACAGACGCAGATAAGGGCACAGATATGCGGAAAGTTTTTTGGGCGCCGCAAGTCCTGACACTGGCGCTCGCGGCTGCTTGGGCGGGTGCGTCGCCGGCCGGGGCCGAGGACGTCTACAACCTTAACCAGAATGAGAGCGGCTTCAACCTGCCCGGCGTCACCTTGCCCCAGGGCCAGGACGAGGTCCATGCCGCGGACGGTACCACTTGCCGTTCCGCCGTCTCCGGTTCCGGCGCTTATGTCGATCTCGGCGTTATCAGAGGCAACAGCCAGTCGGACAACAGCGTTGCCACCTATGGTCGGGTGGTGATCCCGATCGGGCGCACGCCGAAGCGCGTCGATTGCAGCCGTCTCTATGAGCTTGAGGTCGAGCGCCTGCAGTTGGAACTGAAGCTCCTCAAAATGGGCCTCGGCGCCGACGGCCAGACGGCGAGCGTGGCTGCCAGCACTTCCACGGCCGCGTCACCGGGGTGGGCCAACGAAGGCTGGAGCATCAGGACCGGAAGTGGTGATGGCAAGAAAAAGAAGAAGCAGTAGTCGCGCGCTGCTTGCGATGGCAGCACTTGCCGGTTCCTGCCTTCCGGTGCAGGCGGCGATCATCGGCACCTGCACCATCATGGTCGGGGCGTCCGGAACGATGAAGGCCAATCCCGCCATCAGCATACTGGGCTCCAAACAGGCAGGCGGATCGAGCGCCAGCGCCACCGTGGTGGCAAGCTCCCTGTTGTGCTCGATACTTAATTTGCTTGACTGCTATTCGGTTTCGGCGCCGGCGCCTGCCGCATTCTCGTCCGCGCCGAGCGGCGGCGGCACCAACGTGACCTTCGCTTCGGTCTTCCGCCTCGATGGCTCGGGGGCAGATGTCAACGGAAGTGTGCCGCAGAGGGTTGCCAACGGCACCCACACGATGCAGGTCGACCTCACCGCCACCAGGTCGAGCGGTATCTTTCCCGCCGGCAACTATCAGGGCACGGTCACCCTGCGCTGCGAATAAGGCCACGACACCCCAAATCGGGCTGGACCATGCGCGTGGTCTGGCAAGCCGCGGCCTTACAGGTTAGCTTCCGCGCAATCGGAACGACCTGGGTTCGCTTGGACGCACAAGGATGCTCCGACATTTGAATTTGCGTTGCCAGGAGGCCTTGCTTGATTATCGTCATCGGTTCGATCAACCTCGACCTTATTGCCAAGGTCGACCGCTTGCCTAGCCCCGGCGAGACGGTAGGCGGCTCGGCCTTCACCACCGCGCCCGGGGGCAAGGGCGCCAACCAGGCGCTGGCCGCCGCACGCGCCGGCGCCTCGGTGCGCATGGTCGGCGCCGTCGGCAGGGACAGCTTCGCCGCCGAGGCACTGGCATTGCTGCGCGACGGCAAGGTCGACCTGTCCGGCGTTGCCGAGACTCACGCCTCGACCGGCACGGCACTGATCATGGTCGCCGACGACGGCGAGAACATCATCGCCGTGGTGCCGGGCGCCAACGCTTCCGTAGTGCCCGGCGATCTCTCCAAGGCCTTTCTGAAAAAAGGCGACGTCGTGCTGCTGCAAAATGAGATTCCGCTGGGCACCGTCGATGCCGCCCTCGACCAGGCAAGGGCGGCCGGCGCCATCACCGTGCTCAACACCGCCCCTTTCCAGGGGCAGGCAGCCGGCTTTCTCGACAAGGCCGACTATGTCGTCGCCAACGAAACCGAGTTCGACCTCTATGGCGAAGCGCTGTCGCTGCAAGGCCGCGACCGGGCGGCCCGCATGCGCGACTTTGCCGGAAAGACCGGCCGCACCGTCGTCGTCACGCTCGGCGGCGACGGCGTGCTGGCGGCGACATCGACCGAGTTCCTGGCCGTTCCTGCGCGCAAGATCACCCCTGTCGACACGGTCGGCGCCGGCGACACGTTCTGCGGCTATTTCGCCGCCAGCCTGTCGTCGGGCCTCACGCTCGAACAGGCGCTGGCGCGCGCCGGCGCGGCCGGCTCGCTGGCCTGCCTGAAGCCTGGCGCCCAACCGGCGATCCCGCTCGCCAAAGACGTCGATCAGGCGCTGCAGGAAACCCGTTAAAATGCTGCGTCCTCAAACGAAGCATGCCGTGCCGCCGGCAGGCGACATCTGCCGCCTGTCCGCGGTCGAACTCGCCGGCGCGATCCGGGAGAGAGAGCTTTCCGTGCGCGAGGTGGTGGCGGCATTCCTCGACCGCATCGAGGCGGTCAATCCGCTGGTCAACGCCATCGTCTCCTTGCGCGATCGCGCCGATATCCTGCGCGAAGCCGATGCGGCCGATGCCAGCCCGTCGCGAGCCGAAGCGGCGGGGCCGCTCTTCGGCCTGCCCATCGCCATCAAGGATCTCGCCTCGACCACGGGCCTCAGGACCTCCTTCGGCTCGCCGATCTTCGCCGATTTCGTGCCGCAGGAAGACGATTTCTTCGTCGAGCGTATCCGCAATGCCGGCGCCATCATCATCGGAAAGACCAACGTCCCCGAATTCGGGCTTGGCTCCAACACCTACAATGCCGTGTTCGGGCCGACGCTGAACGCCTTCGATCCGGCCCTGACCGCCGGCGGCTCGAGCGGCGGCGCGGCGGTGGCCCTGGCGCTCGACATGGTGCCCGTCGCCGATGGCAGCGACTTCGGCGGCTCGCTGCGCAACCCGGCCGCCTGGAACAATGTTTTTGGCTTCCGCCCGTCGCAAGGACTTGTTCCCGGCGGACCCGATTTCGAAGTCTTCCATGCGCAGATGGGCGTCGACGGGCCGATGGGCCGCAACGTCCGTGACATGGCGCTGCTGCTCGATGTGCAGGCCGGTTACCACCCGCACGCGCCATTGTCCTACGAGAAACCCGGCTCGTTCCTCGAAGGGCTTGGAATACCGGCAACTGGTGGCCGCATCGCCTGGCTCGGTGACCTCCACGGTCATCTGCCGGTTGAAACAGGCATTCTCGGCCTGTGCGAGGCAGCACTTGGCCGCTTTGCGAAGGCATCGTTCCTGACCGAGCCGCTGCTGCCGGATTTCGATTTCGAAGCGCTGTGGCGGGCCTTCGTCACGCTGCGCCAAGCCAGCAGCGGCTGCGCGCTCAAAACCCACTATGACGATCCTGCGAAACGCGGCCTGCTCAAGCCGGAAGCCATCTGGGAAGTGGAGAATGCAATGCGGCTGACGGCGCCGCAGATCCGCGCCGCCTCCGTGACCCGCACATCCTGGCATCTCAAGCTGCTGTCGCTCTTCGACCGCTATGACCTGATTGCGCTGCCGACGGCGCAGGTCTTCCCCTTCGACATAGGCACGCATTGGCCCCGTGAGGTCGCCGGACGCGCAATGGACAGCTACCACCGCTGGATGCAGGTTTCCGCCTTCGCGACCCTAGGCGGCTGCCCGGCGGTCAACGTGCCGGTCGGCTTCGACGACCGGGGCCGGCCGATGGGCATGCAGCTGATCGGGCGGCCGCGCGGCGACCTCGCCGTACTCAAGGCGGCGGCGGCCTATGAGGCTACACTGCCCTGGCAGGCCGGCGCCTGAACCGGGCGGACTGGCGTGTCGCAGGGCGCTAGGTAGCGGCTTGCACCGGCTGCGCTGCTATGCATTGATTACCCTCAACCGCGCCGCCTCGGCGGTATTCCTGGGGAAAAATCATGTCGTTCGAACTCTACGCTGCCTATGTCCTCGCTTGCATCGTTATCATCCTGGTGCCCGGTCCGACGGTCACGCTGATCATCGCCAACAGCATTCGCCATGGCTCGCGCGCCGGCCTCGCCAATGTCGCCGGCACGCAGGCCGGGCTTGCCGTGATGATCGCCATCGTCGGCATCGGCCTCAACACGCTGATCGCAGGCATGGGCCACTGGTTCGAGTGGGTCAGGCTGATCGGCGCCGCCTATCTGATCTGGATGGGTGTGCAGATGTTCCGTTCCAAAGGCACGCTGAATGCCGATGGAACAGCGAGAAAGCCACGCGGCGGCTTCTTCCTGCAGGGCTTGCTGGTGGCGCTCAGCAATCCCAAGACGCTGATTTTTTTCGGCGCCTTCTTTCCGCAGTTCATTTCGCCGCAAGGCAACTACTCGCTGCAGATCGCCATCATGGGCCTGACCGCCATGATCTTCGCCGCCTTCTCGGATTCGACCTATGCGCTGGCCGCCGGCCGCGCCGGGCGCCTGTTGTCGGCCGGCCGCATAAAACTTTTGTCGAGGATCAGCGGCAGCTTCATGGTCGGCGGCGGCCTGTGGTTGGCGTTTTCAAAGGCGAAGTAAGGTGCGCCTCTTCCCTCGCCCCGTTTACGGGGAGAGCGTGGTCGCGAAGCGATCGGGTGAGGGGCAACGCCGGGTCTGCAGACAAAATATTAACGTTTGTGCCGCCCCTCATCCGCCTGCCGGCACCTTCTCCCCGTGAACGGGGAGAAGGAAGAACCTACAGCCGCCCCAGCCTCTCCACCAGCAACGCGAAAAAGCCGTCATGGTCGATGTCGCGCATCACCATGGCGTTCTTCGGCCGTTTGGTGACGCCCCACCAGTCGATCACGGTCATGCCCATGGTGAGCTCGGAGGCCGTTTCCACGCTGACGTTGCAGTTGCGGCCCTTGAACAGGTCCGGCTTCAACAGATAGGCGATGACGCAAGGGTCGTGCAGCGGGCCGCCGTCGGTGCCGTATTTCTCCTCGTCAAAGCGCTCGAAGAACTCCAGCATCTCGGCGGTGGCGGTGCCGACCTTGGTGCCGAGCGTGCGGAAGGTTTGCGTGCGCTTGGCAGTGGTCAGCGCCTTATGGGTGACATCGAGCGGCATCATCACGATCGGGATGCCGGATTTGAGCACGACATCGGCGGCCTGCGGATCGACATAGATGTTAAATTCGGCGGTCGGGGTGACGTTGCCGCCTTCGAAGAAGCCGCCGCCCATCAGCACGATTTCCTTGATGCGTGGTGCGATGCGCGGCTCGCGGATCAGCGCCAGCGCAATGTTGGTGAGCGGGCCGAGCGCGCAAAGCGTGATCGTGCCGCTTTCTTCGCTCATCAGCGTCTGGACGATGAAATCGACCGCGTACTGGTCCTGCAGCTTCATCGTCGGTTCGGGCAGTTGCGGTCCGTTGAGACCGGTCTTGCCATGCACTTCCTCGGCGGTGACCAATTCGCGCATCAGGGGCCGGATGGCGCCGGCATAGACCTTGATGTCCGGACGGCCAGCCAACTCGCAGATCTTGCGGGCATTCTTTTCGGTAAGCTTCAGCGGCACGTTTCCGGCAACGGCTGATATGCCGACGATCTCCAGTTCGGAGCTGCCGAGCGCCAGCAATATGGCGACGGCATCATCCTGACCGGGATCCGTGTCGATGATGATCTTGCGTGACTGGGGCATTTCAATTCCTTGTTTGGCGAGGTCGTGGGCTTGAACCGATCCGATCGAAACATCCAAATGACGCCGAAGCGGCCGCGAGCTGCCATGCCGAACCGCTCGACCGGGGAAGACGATCCCCGACCTGCGCGCTTCTCCTTGCATCTGCTCGCCGTTTCAAGCGCCATGCCGATCATTCCTGTGAGTCCACGGCCTGGTCTTTTTGGGCGGGTCTGTTGACGGCTTGAACTTGGTCGCGGGGCGGACCATATCAAGGCCATCGGGAAAAATGCCATCTGGGTTTTTCCACTTTATGTCGCTCTTGAGAGGACAATGTAACATGAGCCGAATGACGCCCTTTTCCAGCCCGCTTCTCCTTGGTTTCGACGCCATGGAAAAGACCCTGGAACGCTTGGCGAAATCCGGCGACAGCTACCCTCCCTACAACATCGAACGCCTCAGCGGCGCCGACGGCAAGACCGAAAGGTTGCGCATCACATTGGCGGTCGCCGGTTTTGCCGAAAGCGATCTCGATGTCACCACGGAGGAAAACCAGCTGGTCGTGCGCGGCCGTCAGACCGACGACACCGAGCGCGAATTTCTTCATCGCGGCATCGCCGCGCGCCAGTTCCAGCGCTGTTTCGTGCTGGCCGACGGCATGCGGGTGATCGCGGCGGAGTTGAAGAACGGTCTTTTGTCGATCGACCTCGATCGGCCGGAGTCCGAACGGCTGGTACGGAAAATAAACATATCGGTGAAAGACTGATCTTTACCACTGCATCGGCCGGAAAATCGGCACCGATTTTTCGAAAGCACGATGCAGCAAATTGAATGGCTCTCATGCGGGATGGCCTTGAGCGGCGTCCTCGCGCCAAGGAGGCTTTGAAATGACCAGAACTGAAAACATCACCATGACCAATGGCGAATTCGCTCATCTCGGCGAAGGCTCGGTCGCTTATCTCAGAAAGGTCTCGAGCGACGAATTGCTCGGCCGTTTCCCCAATCTCGGCGAAATCGCCCCCGGCATGGAACTGTGGGCGCTGTTTGCCGCCAATGGCCAGCCGATCCTGCTTTCCGATGCGCGTGACCGCGCTCTGGCCGGTGCCATGGAAAACGATCTGACCACGGTCGCCATTCACTGAGAGCGATTTCCCGCTGAAACGGAAAAGGGCCGCCCATGGCGGCCCTGTGGCGATATCATTCTCGAAATTCAGGCCGCGTGCGAAGCCTGGGTGTCCGATAAAAGCGCGTGGATAGCCGTGGCGTCGCGCGTACCCCTGATCTTGGCCACCGTGTCGGCATCGCGCAGGACCCGCGCGATGCGCGACAGTGCCTTGAGGTGGTCGGCGCCCGCCCCTTCCGGCGCCAATAGCAGAAACACCAGATCGACGGGCTGATCATCCAGCGATTCGAAATCGACAGGCGTCTCCAGCCGGGCGAAAACACCTGCGATGCGCTTCACGCCGGCCAGCTTGCCGTGCGGAATGGCGATGCCGTTGCCGACGCCGGTCGAACCCAGCCGCTCACGCTGCAAGATGGTGTCGAACACCTCCCGCTCCGGAATGCCGGAAATCGCCGCTGCCCGTTCGGACAGCAATTGCAGCAGCTGCTTCTTGGAGTTCGCCTTCAACGCCGGCAGTATCGCCGGAACGTTGATAAGATCGCTCAGATCCATGCTTGAAAATCCCTTGTTCGCCTGCCGTCACCAGTCCCCACCCCTCGTGCGGCCGGCTCTTATCCCAGTGCGACCGTGGTCGTCACGTCCGTGCGACCATTGTCGTCACGCTTGCGCGACCTTGGTCGTCGACGGGTCGATCCAGCCGATATTTCCATCGGGTCGGCGATAGACGATGTTGAGATGGTCGGTTCCCGCATTGCGGAAGACAAAGACCGGGCTGTCCTTGGTGTCGAGCTCGATGACCGCCGACGCCACCGACATGGTCTTCAGCGTCATGGTTGATTCGGCGACGATGGCCGGCGCGAAATTCTCCGGAATGTCCTCGTCGTCATCGGCAAGCGGCGCCATCACCGTGTAGGCTATGTCGGTCGGCTGGCCGTTGGCGGCGCCCGAATTGTGCGATTTCAGCCGGCGCTTGTAGCGCCTCAGGCGGGTTTCCAGACGATCCGCCGCGGCCTCGAAGGCCAATGTCGGATCCTGGGCATCGCCGGTGGCCTGCAGCGAAGCGCCGGAATCCAGCCGGATCATGCAGTCCGCCGAATAGCGCGAGCCCGATTTGATGACCGTGACATGTCCGGCAAAGCCGCGATCGAAATATTTGCCGATCGCTTCGCCGACGCGATCATTGATGCGTGTCCGAAACGCATCGCCGATGTCCATGTGTTTTCCCGATATGCGCAGATTCATCTGAAAACTGACCTTCCTGCTCAGGCTTCAAACTGGCCCGAGTTTATACTCGTGATCCGTGCGCACAAGCTTTGCGGCGTCACTTGCGCCGATTTTAAATCCAAACTTTCCGGTTGATCACAAGCCGCCCTTTGACCGTCCCGAGGCCAACGTCGTGACGGACCATCCGCATGCGGGCATCTAGCCCGTCTCATGCGGGCGGGCTTCTAGCCACTTCACCGCGGCTTGTCAATGAAGTGCCGGCCTGTGGAAAATCGACCCGCTCAGCGCCCGGCGCTGGCCATCGCCCGTTTCTCGCGTCGGCGCTGCACCGAAGAGGGGATATTCATGCCTTCCCGGTACTTGGCGACCGTACGCCTTGCAATGTCGACGCCACTTTCACGCAACATGTCGACGATTGCGTCGTCGGAAAGCACGTCGACGGGTTTTTCCTCGTCGATCAACTGCTTGATGCGGTCACGCACGGCTTCCGAGGAATGCGCATCGCCGCCGCCCGAGGCGGCGATCGAGGCGGTGAAGAAATACCGGAGCTCGAACACGCCGCGCGGCGTCAGCATGTATTTGTTGGCTGTGACCCGGCTGACCGTCGATTCGTGCATGCCGATGGCGTCGGCCACCGTGCGCAGATTGAGCGGCTTCAGCTGCCGCACGCCATGGACGAGGAAGGCATCCTGCTGGCGAACGATTTCCGAGGCGACCTTGAGGATGGTCTTTGCCCGCTGGTCGAGGCTGCGCGTCAGCCAGTTTGCATTCTGCAGGCATTCGGCCAGAAAATCCTTTTCCGCCTGGTTCTTGGCCTGCGGTGAGACCTGGGCGAAATAGATATGGTCGACCAAAACCCGCGGCAGCGTTTCGGCATTGAGCTCGACCGTCCAGCTGCCGTCATTGGCCGCGCGCACCTCGACATCGGCGACGATCGCGTCGCTGGCGCCGCCCGAAAACGCCATGCCCGGCCGGGGATCGAGCGCCCGGATCTCCGCCAGCATGTCGAGCAGATCCTCCTCGTCGACACCGCAGATCCGTTTCAATGCGTGAAAATCACGCCGTGCCAGGAGTTCGAGATTGGCGACCAGCGCCTTCATCGCCGGATCGAGCCGGTTGCGCACCGCAAGTTGCAGCGACAGGCATTCGGCTAGGTCGCGGGCAAACAGGCCGGCCGGCTCGAAGGTCTGACACACCGCCAGCACCTTCGCGACGGCGGCGGCATCCGCACCGAGACGAACGGCGATCTCGGCCAGGTCGGCACGCAGATAGCCGCTCTCGTCAAGGCCGTCGGCGAGTTCGGCGGCGATCAGCCGTGCAGCCGGATCGGCGAAGGCTAGCGCCACCTGTTCACCGACATGGTCGCGCAGCGTGATCACAGCAGTCGCCATATCGCCCGCATCAAACCACTCGGATGAGGAACCCGCGCCATTGCCCGAAGCCGACTTCCATTGTGCCGTCAGGTCGGGACCGAGCCGCTCGCTGGTGCCCGGGTCGTCGGGAAACAGGTTTTCCAGCGACGTGTCGAGCTTGTCCGAGATCGCCTCGGCGCTCCACTGCGTCTCGTTTTCGAACCAGTCGCCTTCGGCGGTGGCTTGCGGCTCCGCCTCGATCTTCTGCGCCTGGTCGCTGGCGGCATCGTCCTGCGGCTCGGCGCGTTCCAGCAGCGGATTGCGCTCGATTTCCTCGTCGATGAAATGCTCAAGCTCGACATGGGTGAACTGCAGCAGCCGAATCGACTGCATCAGCTGCGGCGTCATCACCAGCGACTGCGATTGTCGTAGCTGTAGTTTGGCCGCCAACGCCATGGTTCGGTTTCAAACGCCTCGTCTACGCATCCCGACTTCCGGGCAAGAATTTTGCAGCCGGCCATAAAAACTGGCCCGGCTTTTGCTTGTCAAGGCAATTGGTAGCAAAACGCGCTTACCGGAGCGTTATCCCGGAGCAAAATCGAGAAAAAAGCGCCGCGCGAACCGCAAAAATCGTGTCAGGAAACAAATTTCACGCTCAGAGCAATTCCAGGAAAAGTGTGAAACGGTTTTCCCGGAAAAGCGCATAGCGCTTTCCCTTGGGAATTGCGTCAAGACGAAAAGACGGAGGGGATTGGCGTTTTCCATGAACGACGAACCGTTCAGAGCGTAAAACCCTCGCCGAGGTAAAGTCGCCGCACATCCGGGTTTGCCACCACTTCGTCGGCCCTGCCATGGGTCAGCACCTGGCCGGCATGGATGATGTAGGCGCGGTCGATCAGGCCGAGCGTTTCGCGCACATTATGATCTGTGATGAGGACGCCGATGCCGCGCGCTGTCAGGTGGCGCACCAGTTGCTGGATATCGGCGACAGCGATCGGATCGATGCCGGCGAAAGGCTCGTCGAGCAGCATGTAGGCCGGACGCGTCGCCAGCGCTCGCGCGATTTCCAGGCGTCGCCGCTCGCCGCCCGAAAGCGACATGGATGGCGCCTTGCGCAGATGGCTGATGTGGAATTCCTCGAGCAGTTCGTCGAGATTGCGCTCGCGCACCTTGCGGTCCTTTTCGACCACTTCCAGCACCGCGCGGATATTCTGCTCGACATTGAGCCCACGGAAAATCGACGCTTCCTGCGGCAGATAGCCGATGCCGAGGCGTGCGCGACGGTACATCGGCATCGACGTGACGTCGAAGCCGTCGATCTCGATCGTGCCTTCATCCACCGGCACGAGGCCGGTAACCATGTAGAAACAGGTCGTCTTGCCGGCGCCGTTGGGGCCGAGCAGTCCAACGGCCTCGCCGGCGCGCACGCCGATGGTGACGCCGCTGACGACCTTGCGGCCCTTGTAGCTCTTGGTCAGCCCCTTGGCGATCAGGGTTCCCTTGAACTTTCCCGCATCGACGGTCACCGTGGCCGGCGCCGAAAGCTTGCCGGCGGCCCGTCCCGGAAGACGCGCCGTCAACGACGACAGGCTGGCCATCAGGGGTTCGTCGCTCCCGATTTCGGCGGCGGCGTGATCGACATCTGGACGCGTTGCCCAGCACATGGATCCACCTGAGCCAGTCCGCTTTTCATCTGCACCGTAAGCTTGCAGCCCACCAGAACATTGTCGTTTTGCGACAGAACGACCTTTTTGCCCGAAAGCACCAGCACCTGGCTCTTCATATCGAAGCTGCCTTGATCGCCGGTCGCGACCTGCGCATCCGACTTGATGTAAACCTTGTCGGAGATCTCCAGGTGATCGATGTTGGCCGAGCCCGTCATCGCCGCACCCGCGGCCTCCGTGCCCTTGGCAGCGGCGTTGGGGTCCTTGACGTAGTAGACCGTCATCTTGCCGGCCTTCATCAATGTCGGCCCCTGGACGACGCTGACATTGCCCGTGAAGATGGCGACACTGTCGGCCTGGCGGACTTCCAGCTTGTCGCTCTCGATCTGGATCGGCTTGTCGCCGGACAGTTTGAGGCCTGATTGACTGGTCGTCTGCGCCCATGACGGCACGAGTCCGAGCAGCAGCAACGCTGAAGTTGCAGCCGCGAGCCGCGTCGAACTACTGAGCCGCATTGGTTTCTCCGCTGTTTCCCTGTGCCGCCTTCAAGGCGGCGGAATCGATGTTGACGCGCACTTTGTTCTCGAAAACCAGAACCTTGCCATTGTCCTGGACCGACATCGTATCCGCCGTGATCCGCGACCCGCCACGGCTAACATCGACAGGATCTCCCGTCTTCATAGTGCCTTTGCCCATGTCGAGGAAGACCGATTTGAACTTGGCCTGCATGCCGTCGGTCGTGGTGATCGTCACGTCGCTGGTCAGGTTCATCGTATTGCCGTCGCGATCGTAGGTGCCGTGCGAGGCCTTGACCGCCGCCACATTGTCGGGCGCGATCGGCACCTTGGCGTCGATGCCTTCCAACTCGATGATACCTTGCGTGCTGACATCCTGAATGGCACGCAGCGCCGTCATCGAATAAGGCTGCTTCTGCTTGGTGAAACCGTTGAGCTTGGGATTGGCCATCACCAGCTTGCCGTTGGAAAAGGCAGTGCCTTCCGCCTGAACCTTCACGGCGACGGGTGCGGCGAGATAGGAATAGACCGGGAAAGCGACCGCTATCAGTGCCGCGGCCACTGGCACGGCAAATTTGAGAACGCGCACGCGGCGCGAATGACGCTGTGCACGGTCGAAAGCATCGCCGCGCGTCCGGCCGTCCGCCGGGGGAGCCAACACCGCCTCGGCGTTGGTTGGTTCAATAGGTCGCGCTAACATTCACTGCTTTCTTCTAACCCTGCCCGCCCTTGAGCACCGCCTATAGGTGGGACGCCGGCGCTTTCAAGCAAGCACAAGCCCACGAAAACTGCAAAAGTGTGACAACCGCCTTTGTACAGACGAAAACGAAGTCCGCACAACTGCGTGTTCTCCATAGCAGAAACAGACACGCGGCGTAAAATTTATCAGCGCCTGTCTCGCCGCCCGACCTCGCGGTAATTGCCCAAAAACGTGAGGGGAGATGTCGGATGCCCCGCCTGGCCAGCCTGGCCGATCGTGTATGCGGCGTTGCCGATCACGTCGGCGGGACGCTTTTGGCTTTAGATCCGGTCGGCGTCAGGCCGCCTTCCTCTGTATGAGACCAACAAGAACGGTGCGCATTCCCGAATACGATGGGCTGCCAATTTTCACTTCCCAATCAGTGTTGCGTTTCCGAGGGTGCTTCACATTACGCAACGCTTGGCGGAATGTGTTCGGGTCGACGCCTACAGTTCGAGCCATATCTTCGGCGGTTGTGTGTTTGGCGATCATGAAATCTCCTATGCCTTTTGCCGGTATATAGGGCGTTTGCGCAACTCGGCCAAAGGATTAGCCGTTTGCGCAAACTTCAGACTGAGACACTGCCGGAAAGAGAACTGCTTCCCGATGAGAGGATCATGGTCTAAAAGCGTCCCCTTCCGCCGACTGAAAGGCTGACCATGGCACTGAGAGCCGACGACCTGATCGACCGCCGCCGTTTGCGGCGCAAGCTGACATTCTGGCGCGTTGTCGCCATAGGCATCGTAGCCCTTGGGGTGATTGCGCTTTCAACCTGGTTCTATGGCGACGATTTCGGCGGCTCGACGGTCGACCATATTGCCAAGGTCAAGATCGAAGGCACGATCACCGAGGACGAGGAACTGATCAAGCGCCTGGAAACCATCCGTCTTTCATCGAAGGTGAAAGGGGTGATCCTGTCGATCGATTCGCCTGGCGGCACCACCGTTGGCGGTGAATCGATCTATGAAGAAGTGCGCAAGCTGGCCGCCGACAAGCCGGTGGTGGCGGAAGTCGGCACGCTCGCCGCATCGGCGGGCTATATGATCGCCAGTGCCGCCGATCACATCGTTGCCCGCAAGACCTCGATCGTCGGCTCGATCGGCGTGCTGATCCAGTATCCCGACGTCAGCGGCCTGATGGACAAGCTCGGCGTCAAGCTGGAGGAGGTGAAATCCTCGCCGCTGAAAGCCGCGCCCTCTCCCTTCAAGCCGACCAATGACGACGAGCGCGCCATGGTTCGCAAACTCATCCTCGACAGTTACAACTGGTTCGTCGACATCGTCGCCGAACGCCGCAAGATGACCCGCGAACAAGCGCTGGCGCTTGCCGACGGCTCGATATTCACCGGGCGCCAAGGCGTTGCCAACGGGCTGATCGACGCCGTCGGCGGCGAGGCCGTAGCGGTCGACTGGCTGGCCACCAAGGGCGTCGATGCCAAGCTCAAGGTCGTCGAGTGGAAGGATACCGAACGGCGCGGCAGCTTCCTGTTCTCGAAAGCGATGGCGCAAACCATCGGCAGTGCGCTCGGCCTGCCCGCCTACAGCGGCGACGTCATCCATGAACTCGGAGCCGACCGCTTGTTTCTTGACGGTCTCGTTTCCGTCTGGCACCCTTGAGACGCCGTTTGGGGCAAGTGAAAAAAGCAAATAAAATCATCCTCATAATTTTGACCGCACTGCTTTCACGGGGACCCGTCTCATGATCAAGTCCGAACTTGTGCAGATTATTGCCACGCGCAATCCGCATCTTTTCCTGCGCGACGTCGAAAACATCGTCGGCGCCATCTTCGATGAAATCACCGACGCCCTTGCCGAAGGCAACCGGGTCGAGTTGCGTGGCTTCGGCGCTTTTTCGGTGAAAAATCGTCCCGCCCGCACCGGCCGCAATCCGCGCACAGGCGAATCCGTCGAGGTCGAGGAGAAATGGGTGCCGTTCTTCAAGACTGGTAAGGAACTGCGTGAAAGGCTGAACGGCGGCAAGTAGGCGCGACGTCAGCGCCTGACGGCCTTCGGACAGGCCAGCTTCCGACGGAAAACATCATGTTCAATCGCTTCATGCTCATCGCGATCTTCGTGCCCCTGGCGATCATCCTGATCGCACTCGCCGTTGCCAACCGCGAACTGGTCGCCTTCACGCTGGATCCGTTCAACCCCGGCAATCCGAAGCTGACCCTGACTTTGCCGCTGTTCATCTTCCTGTTCCTGGCACTCGCCATCGGCATGATCGTCGGCAGCCTGGCAACCTGGGTCAAGCAGGGCCGCTATCGCAAGCTGGCGCGCCAGCGCGGCGTCGAGGCCGAGAACCTGCGCCAGGCGGTCAGCCGTGCGCCGGCGGTATCACAAAGCCAGGCTCCGGGAACGGCCCCAGGCTCCGCCCACGGGTCCGCCCAAGGGTCCGCATTGCCGAAGCCGACCGCTTGAACCGCCTGTTGGCGGTTTTGTCCCCACGGAGTTTTGCATGCTGACCATTTCGGCCGCAGAGGTTGACCATGCCCTGAGCTTTGCCAGGCTGGTCGAGACGCTGCGCATGGCGTTTCGCGACGGTGCGGTGCAGCCGGTCAGGCATCATCATACGATCGAGCGGCCAGATGGTGCCGCCTCCACCCTGCTTTTGATGCCGGCCTGGACCGATCTCAACGCGGCCGGCACGTCGGCCGGCGGTCACGTCGGCGTCAAGATCGTTACCGTGTCCCCCGACAACAATGCCATCGGCAAGCCGGCGGTGATGGGGCTCTATCTCCTGCTCAATGGCGCCACCGGCGAACCCGAGGCCTTGATCGACGGCCAGCGGCTGACACAGTGGCGCACCGCCTGCGCTTCGGCGCTCGCGGCCTCCTATCTCGCCCGCGACGATGCCTCGCGGCTGCTGGTGGTCGGCGCCGGCGCGCTGTCGCCCTTCCTCGCCAAGGCGCACTCGGCCGTACGGCCGATCAAGACCATCCGCATCTGGAACCGCACTCCGGCCAATGCCGAGAAAGTCGCCGCCGACCTGCGCGCCGAGGGTTTTGCAGCCAGCGCGGCGAGCGATCTCGATGCCGAGCTTGGGCAGGCCGACATCGTCTCCTCGGCGACGATCACCACCACGCCGTTGATCAAGGGTGCGCTGTTGCAGCCGGGAACCCATGTCGACCTGGTCGGAGGCTTTACGCCGACGATGCGCGAGAGCGATGACGACGCGATCAGGCTTGCCCGCGTCTATGTCGACACCCGCGCCGGCGCCACCAAGGAAGCCGGCGACATCGTCCAGCCGCTGGCCTCCGGCGTGCTGAAGCCGGAAACCATCGTCGCCGATCTGCACGAATTGGCGCGCGGGCAGAAGAAGGGTCGCGAGAGCGCCGGTGAGATCACGCTGTTCAAGTCGGTCGGCGCGGCGCTCGAGGATCTTGCCGCCGGCATTGCCGTCTACAAGGCGATGAAGACTTAATTCGCTGCCGCAGCCGTTTTGGCGCCCATCGCCTCTGCGATCAGAGCAAAATCGGCCGCGCTGACCGAAAACAGGCCAAAGCGAAGCTGATAACCCCAGTTCGACTTGCCGACGGTGAATTCGAGCTTGTCGAGCAGCGGCTTGATCGGCGCTTCCTCGGCCTTAGCCCACGCAACATCGCGGCGGAACGGCGTGAAGCCGGCGCCCATATCGCCCTGATAGGGCCCGCCTTCCCGCACCGTGCCGATCGCGGTGAAGGCCTGCAGGCCATCTTTCTCGCCCAAAACAGTGGTCGGCGAATAGTAGACGATGCCATCGCCTGGCTTGACGCGACGCAGCGGTGCCGCCTTGCCGTGATTGACCTGCATGAAGCCGGCTGCGCGACCCCGCCGGACATGTTCGGCCGATGCCACCGCGATCCAATACGCGCTCATTTCTGGTCACCATCGGCTTGTGCGCCGTCGGACAGCCAATAGACGCGCAGGCGATGATTGTCGGGATCGAGCGCGACAAAAGTACGGCCGAAATCCATGTCGGTCGGCGTCTGCAGGATTGTCAGCCCGCGCCCGGACCAGTCGGCATGGGCGGCATCGACCGCATCGGGCGTATCCAGCGCAAACACGATTTCGGCGCCACCGCCTGACGTGGCGGCTGCCGGCTCCACCGTATGGCGCGACCACAGGCCGAACTTGAAGCCGGCATCGAGCACGAACAGCACGAAGGTCGGCGAACTTTCGACCGGCTGACGGCCGAGCAGCGCGCTGTAGAAGGCGCCGCTCTGCTGCGGCTGGTCGACATAGAGGATGACGAAATTCGGGGTGGTCATGTCTGCTCTCCAAGGTTCAGCGTTTCGACTTGGCGAACATAGGATGCGCTACTGTCAGTTTCTGGCAGTAGCCGTCACGAACCACGCGACGTGTCGAGCGTTGCCCGCCATTCCTTGAGCAGCGCCTGGCGACGATGGGGATAGCGCGTATCTGTTGCATGGAGTTCGGTAATGCGATCGGTGCGAAAATGCCGGAAATCGTGCCGCATCTCGCACCACGCCACCACCACCCGCACCTTGTCGAAGAAGCCCAGCGCAAATGGCCACACGACACGCTCGGACGCAGCGCCGCCAGCGTCGCGGTAAAGAAAGCCGAGCTTGCGCTCGTTGCGGATGGCCTGCCGTACGAGGCCAAGGTCGATGGTCTCGATGGCCATGGCGGGAGGGCCGACCATCAGTGTGCTCGCGTCGAGATCCTCGCGCAGATCGTCCGGCAGGACAGCCGCGATCTTGGCCAACGCGTTGGCAGCGGCGGCCGAAAGACGCTGGTCCGGCTGCTTGGCGACCCAGCGCGAGCCGAGCACGATGGCTTCGATCTCCTCGTCGCTGAACATCAGCGGCGGCAGCATGAAGCCGGGCTTGAGCACATAACCGACACCCGCCTCGCCCTCGATCGGCGCGCCCTGGCCCTGCAGCGTGGCGATGTCGCGGTAGAGCGTGCGGATCGAAATCCCGAGTTCATCGGCCAGCGCTTGCCCGCTCACCGGCCGGCGATGCCGGCGCAGGCACTGGATCAGGTCGAGCAGGCGTTCGGAGCGGGACATCCGGTAGATTTGCCTGTTTCTTTGACATTGGTCCATCGCGGCCAACCTGAACCGGAGAGGCCGACCTGTCGGACTTGGTTGCGAAGCCGGTTGCCCTATGTCAAAAGCGGCCACCCCGTTCGGAGTTGCCCCCGCTTGAAGTCTTTTCGCGACAAACGCCGCGACAACCGTCCACATCCATCCGCGAAGGGTGCGGCGGACGTGTCGCGTCCGCGTCCCGGCCAGGCTCCCGCCAGACCGGAAGCGCCACCGCGCGAGCGCCATGAGGCGAAGACGGAAAGTCGTTCCGAACCGAACTCGGCGCCGCGCATCCTGGCCCGCCGCGAAGGCGCTCTGCCCGCCGAACATCTTCCCGTGATCCTGGAAGTGGCGCCCAATGCCGATTATGCGCTCCTCGACAGCGGCACCGGCCAAAAGCTCGAACAATATGGCCCCTACCGTATCGTACGGCCCGAGGGCCAGGCGATCTGGCAAAAGGCCTTGCCGGCAAAGGAATGGGAGCGCGCCGACGCCGTCTTCACCGGCGACACCGACGAGGAGGGTATCGGCCGCTGGCGTTTTCCCAAGCTGCCACTCGGCGAGACCTGGCCGATGAAGCATGACGGCATCGACTATCTCGGCCGTTTCACCTCGTTTCGTCATGTCGGCGTCTTTCCCGAGCAGGCCTCCCATTGGGATCACATGGCCGGGCTGATCGCGGCGGCGAAGCGGCCGGTCAAGGTGCTGAACCTGTTCGGCTATACCGGTCTCGCCTCATTGGTGGCGGCTCGCGCCGGGGCCGAGGTCACCCATGTCGATGCCTCGAAGAAGGCAATTGGCTGGGCCCGTGAAAACCAGGAGATGGCCGGCCTCGGCAGCAAGCCGATCCGCTGGATCGTCGACGACGCGGTCAAATTCGCCGAGCGCGAGGAGCGTCGCGGCAGCCGCTACGACATCATCCTGTTCGACCCGCCGGCCTATGGCCGTGGCCCCAAGGGCGAGGTCTGGCAATTGTTCGAGGACCTGCCTGATTTGACCGAACTTTGCCGGGCGATCCTGACGCCGAAGCCGCTTGCCGTGGTGCTGACCGCCTATTCCATCCGCGCCTCCTTCTTCGCCATCCACGCCTTGATGCGCGATACGTTTGCCGGCATGGGCGGCAAGATGGAATCGGGTGAGCTGATCATCCGTGAAAAGTCCGCCGGCCGGGCGCTCTCGACCTCACTGTTTTCGCGTTGGGTGGCTGAATGAACGAGCGGCATGCAGGCGCACCTGGCCAGGTGAAGGAGGTCACCAGCCTCGCCAATCCGCTGGTCAAGGACATCAAGGCGCTCGCGCAGAAGAAATTCCGCGACCAGCAGAACGCCTTCATGGCCGAAGGGTTGAAGCTGGTTATCGATGCGCTCGATCTCGGCTGGCAGATCAGGACGTTAGTTTTCGCCAAGGCAGGGCGCGGCAATGCGGCGGTGGAGAAGGTGGCCGCACGCACGGTTGCCGCAGGCGGCATGGTGCTAGAAGTGTCGGAAAAGGTGCTGGTCGCCATCACCCGCCGCGACAATCCGCAAATGGTGGTGGGCGTCTTTTCGCAGAAATTCCTCGCCTTGAAGGATGTGCGCGCCGACAATGGCGACGTCTGGGTGGCGCTCGATCGGGTACGCGATCCCGGCAATCTCGGCACCGTCATCCGCACCGTCGATGCCGTCGGCGCCAAAGGCGTCATCCTGGTCGGCGATACCACTGATCCATTCTCCGTGGAAACGGTGCGCGCCACCATGGGTTCGATCTTTGCCGTGCCGGTAGCCAAGGCGACGACCGAGGCTTTCCTTGTCTGGCGAGGCGGCTTCTCAGGCCTCGTCGCCGGAACCCACCTGAAAGGCGCCGTCGACTACCGCTCGGTCGATTTTTCCCGCGGGCCCGTGCTGCTGATGATGGGCAACGAGCAGCAGGGGCTGCCCGAAAGCCTGGCTGCGAGCTGCGACAGGCTGCTCAGGATTCCGCAAGCGGGCCGTGCCGATTCGCTCAATCTGGCCGTCGCCACCGGCATCATGCTGTTCGAGATCCGGCGCGGCGCGCTGAAGCTCGAGCCAATCCTGGACCAGCAATGAAGGTTGCCTGCCCGTGAGATCATGGACTCCCTACGCACTGCTCGTCCTCGCGGCCATCGCGCTCGACCAGTGGATAAAGTACCTGGTCGAGGCCGATCTGCCTTTTCAGGAAAAGGTTGATCTGCTGCCCTTCCTGGCGCTGTTCCGCACCTACAATACCGGCATCGCCTTCTCGATGTTCTCGTCCTTCGGCGACACCGGGCTGATCGTCATCTCGCTCGCGGTCGTTGCCTTCGTGCTGTTCCTGGCGACGCGGATCGCGCCGTCCCAGATCCTTGCCCGCACCGGCTTTGCGCTGATCGTCGGCGGCGCGCTCGGCAACCTGATCGACCGCGCCGTCTACGGCCACGTCATCGACTACATCCTGTTCCACACGCCGGTCTGGTCGTTCGCCGTCTTCAACCTTGCCGACGCCTTCATCTCGGTGGGCGCGGCACTGGTCGTCTTCGACGAGCTGTTCGGCTGGCGGCGCGAGCCCGGGCCGTCCAACGCCAAGCCTTCCAAAGCCATGCCTTCCAAGGCCAAGTCTTCGAAGGCCAAGTCTTCGAAGGATTGACCCCGTGCCGCCATCGCCGCACAGTTCATGTCGCCAAACACGATCGCGGAGAAAGACATGTCCGAAACCTTCAAAGCCATCCTCGTTTCGCGTGACGCCGAGAAAAAGCAGTCGGTAACCGTGACCGATCTCACCGACGCCGACCTGATGGAAGGCGATGTCACCATCGCGGTCGAGGCAACGACGGTGAACTACAAGGATGGTTTGGCGATCACAGGCAAGGCGCCGGTGATCCGCCGCTGGCCGCTGGTGCCGGGCATCGATTTCGCCGGCACCGTCATCTCGTCTTCCCATCCCGACTGGCGCGCCGGTGACAAAGCCATCCTGAACGGCTGGGGCGTCGGCGAAACCCATTTCGGCGCCTATGCTGGCCGCGCCCGTGTCAAAGGCGACTGGCTGGTGCCGCTGCCGCAGGGCATCAGCCCGCATGACGCGATGGCCGTCGGCACCGCAGGCTATACCGCCATGCTCTGCGTCATGGCCCTGGAGCGGCACGGCATCCTGCCCGATCGCGGCCCGGTGGTGGTGACGGGGGCGGCCGGCGGTGTCGGCTCGGTCGCGGTCTCGATCCTGTCCAGCCTCGGCTACCATGTCATTGCTTCCACCGGCCGCAATGCCGAAAGCCCCTATCTGATCGACCTTGGCGCCGCCGAGGTGATATCGCGCGAGGAGCTTGCCCAGCCGGCCAAGCCGCTGGCCAAGGAGCGCTGGGCCGGCGGCATCGACGCAGTTGGCAGCCACACGCTGGCCAATGTGCTCTCGATGACCTCCTATGGCGGCGCGGTCGCCGCCTGCGGCCTGGCCGGCGGCATGGACCTGCCGACCAGCGTCGCGCCCTTCATCCTGCGCGGCGTCTCATTGCTCGGCATCGATTCAGTGATGGCGCCGAAAGCAGTCCGCCTCGAGGCATGGCGCCGCATCGGCACCGACCTCGATCTTCAGAAGCTCGCCAGCCTGTCCAGCACCATCGGGTTCGACGGCATCGTCGATGCCGCGCGCGACATCGTCGACGGCAAGATCCGCGGCCGCGTCGTCGTGGATATGTGACTCCGCCCAACTGCCGGAAGGATGGAATCGCCAGATCTGCGGCAAACCCGCCGCGCCTCGGCAAAAAGCGCTCATCCGCTAAAATTCGAACGATCCGCCGCAATTTTCCATAATCTCTGTCTGGCAAGGATTTCGCATGATCGCGGAATCCGGCAGCCAACAGGCGGACACTGGCGACGACGTCGATGCGGTGCTCCCGCCGCTGGTGCCCGAGCCGGAATTCTCCAGGCGCGAAAGCCTGCCCTTTCTGACATTCGTCGCCATCGTGGTGGTGGCCGGGCTGGCGCATCTGACCGGGGCACCAATCTTCATTAGCGTCGCATTGCTGGCAACCGGTCTTGCCGGTCTTGCCCTGCATCTGCGCGCCAGGCGGAGCGAACATCGCACCTCTGCCCTTCTTGACGAAACCACTGCCCGCAGCCGCGCCGAGATCGAGACGCTGGCCGACCGCATGTGGGAGATGCAGGAGAGCGATGAGCGCTTTCGCGGCCTGATCGACGCGCTTGGCGATCTCGTCATCCATCGCGACCGCGATGGCTACATCGTCTATGCCAACAAGGTCTTCGCCGATCTCGTCGAGATCGACCAGCGCGACCTTGCCGGCAAGACCCTTGCAGAACTCGGCATCGAGGTCGGCATGGTTCCCGATGCCGCCTTTTCCGACCATGAGTGTCTGAGTTCCACCGATGTCTCTATCAGCACGCCGAGCGGGCAGCGCTGGTTCTCCTGGATCGAACTGTCGGTGCGCGACAAGGACAGCGGCGCGGTTTCGCACCGCGCCATCGCCCGCGACATCACCGCCCGCAAACGCGCCGAATCCTCGCTGATCACCGCACGCGAACGGGCCGAATATGCCAGCCAGGCCAAATCGCGCTTCCTCGCCACCGTCAGCCATGAAATCCGCACCCCGATGAACGGCATCATGGGGATGGCCAGGTTGCTGGCCGACACCAGCCTGTCGCCGGAGCAGCAAACCTATGTCGGCGCCGTCTCGACCTCGGCCAGCGCATTGCTTGCCCTGATCGAGGATCTTCTCGACTATTCCAAGATCGAAGCCGGGCGTTTCGACCCCGAGCCGCAGCCGATGTCGGTGCGCGAGATCGCCGACAACATCATCGAATTGCTGGCAGCGCGGGCTTTCGCCAAGGATATCGGGCTGGGTTGCCATGTCGAACCCGACGTGCCGCAATTGATCACCGCCGATCCGGGCAAGGTCAGGCAGGTGCTTCTCAACCTCATCGGCAACGCCATCAAGTTCACCGACAGCGGCGGCGTGCTGGTGAGCATAGCACGCGCACGCACCGAAACCAGCGACCGCATATGCTTCACCATCGCCGATACCGGTCCGGGCCTGCGTGATGCCGACCTGGAGCGCATTTTCGAGGAGTTCGAGCAGGCCGACGGCACGTCGACACGCACACATGGCGGGGCCGGCCTCGGCCTTGCCATCTCCAGACGCCTGGTGGCCGCCATGGGCGGCACGATCTCGGTATCCAGCCGGCTCGGCCAGGGATCCGAGTTCGTCTTCGAAATCCCTGCGATAGCGGCCACCGAAGCGCCGCAGGGCCACCAGAATGCTCTCTCGGGCAGACGCGCGGTGATCCTGTCGAAGAACGCCGTCGAGGCCGACGCCATCGCCCGCACCATCCGCGCCAATGGCGGCGCGGTCGACATCGCCACCACTGCCGCACAGGCCGCGCCTTTCGCCGCCGGCTGCGATGCGATCCTGGTCGATGCAGCGATGGAAGAAGGCGACGGAAGGCTGCTCAAGCGCCTGCGCCAAAGCGGTTTCTCCGACTGTGAGGCGATCACGCTGATCGCGCCGACCGATCGCGGCATGCTTGGCGAGTTCCGAGCCAGCGGCTACGCAACCTTCCTGGCCAGACCGGTGCGTGGCGGAACACTTCTGCGTGTGCTGTTGAGCAGCCATGCTCCGAGCCTCGGCCCGCCGCAGCCGGAAAGGCGCGGCGCGCCGACGCTGCGCGCCATCGGCAACCGCCAGCGCGGCCTGTCGGTGCTGATCGCCGAGGACAATGACATCAACGCCATGCTGGCCCGCGCCACGCTGCTGAAGGCCGGGCATCGCGTCAAGGTGGTCGGCAACGGCAAGGCCGCCGTCGAGGCTGTCACCGGCGCCGCGCACAAGGACCGCTTCGACGTGGTCTTGATGGATCTCCACATGCCGGTCATGGACGGGCTGGACGCGATTGCCGCCATCCGCCGCCATGAGGAAGAAAGTGCAGTGCGGCCGGTGCCGATCATGGTGCTGTCGGCCGACAGCCAGGAAAAGACCCGTCATGCGGTGTTGGCCCATGGCGCCAGCGGCTTTGTCACCAAGCCGCTCGACCCCGAGGCGCTGGTCAATGCCGTCGAGGGGCAGGTCGTCGCGGCCTGAGCTTTCCACCGCCATTCGGCACGGGCGATCACTTAAACGTAGCCGGTTGATCGTATTCGCCAGCCGACGAAGTATTGCCCATGACGTCGTATCACGGTACTGTCACAATCCTGTTGCACCTACACCGTATCCCCGTGCCAAGAGGGATGGCTCGAAGGAGAATCACTCGTGCATACAGTTATGCCGGAATGTGACACTCGGCCGAACGCCAGCAGCGCCTTGCTTGCCGGACGTAACGTCGATTCCGTCATAAAGGGCGCTGCGCTGGGCCGTATAGGCAATCTTGAAGTGCGGCTCGCTCGCAACGAGGCCGAGATCGCGGCCGCGCAGGAAGTGCGCTACCGGGTGTTCTACGACGAACTTGGCGCCAGGAAGGACCTGTTCCAGGCCCATGACCGCCGGGACACCGATCGGTTCGATCCGCTCTGCGACCATCTGCTGGTTTTGGACACCACGCTTTCCGGTCCCGAACATCGCCGCATCGTCGGCACATATCGGCTGCTGCGGCAAGAAATCGCGGCCACGGCCGGTGGCTTCTATTCCGAAGGTGAATTCGAGCTGACCAAGCTCATCGCCCGCCACCCCGGCCAGCGCTTCCTTGAACTCGGCCGCTCCTGCGTGTTGCCGGAATACCGCTCGAAGCGCACCATCGAGGCGTTGTGGCAAGGCATCTGGGCTTACATCAACCATTACGAAATCGGTGTGATGACCGGCTGCGCGTCCTTTCACGGCACCGTGCCGGCGGCGCATGCCGAGGCGCTCACCTACCTAGCCCACCACTGCCGGACGAACTCGGCCTGGGACGTGCGCGCGGTGTCCGGGCGCTATTGCTCGATGGATCTGATGCCGATCGAGGCCGTCAATGCCAAGGCGGCGATCGCCGCGATGCCGCCTTTGGTCAAGGGCTATCTGCGCGTCGGTGCCCGCATCGGCGATGGTTGCGTCATCGATCGCGAATTCTCGACGGTCGATGTGTTCGTCGTGATGCCGGTCAAGGAGATCGGCGCACGCTACGTCAACTATTATGGCGGCGAAGCCCAGCGCTTCGCGGCGTGAGATTGAGTAGGCAGTAGGCAGTAGTGATGACGCCACGATTAAGCTCCTGTGACTACTGATTATTCCCTATTCCCTATTCCCTATTCCCTATTCCCTATTCCCTATTCCCTATTCCCTATTCCCCATTCCCTATTCCCTCTCTTCACGGAATATCTTCCGGCCGCCTGCCGGGTCGGCTCTTGTAGGACGGAAACGACCAGCCGAATTTGAGCGCACCACCGCGCACGAGGAACGCCGCCGCAAAACCGGCGAGGTCCGAGGCGAGCGGCGGCAGTCCGGCAAGTTCGCCAAGCGTGTAAAGGCCGGCACCCGCAAGGGCCGCCGTAACGTAGATTTCGGGCCTGAGCAGCACCGATGGCTCGCCGGCGAGGAGATCACGCAGAATGCCGCCGAAAGTGGCGGTGAGCACGCCGGTGATGACGGAGACGACCGGCGAACCGGTAATCGCAAGCCCCTTGGCCGCGCCCATCACCGAAAAAGCGGCGAGCCCGACGGCGTCGAGCCAGAGCAGCCATTTCCAGCGCGATTCGACACGATGCGCGCTGAAGAAGACCAGCACCGCAACCGCGGCGCAGACCAGCACATAGCCGGAGTTGGCGACCCAGAAAACCGGCAGGTTGAGGATAACGTCGCGAAGCGTGCCACCTCCTATCCCGGTGACGCTGGCCAGGAACAGGAAGCCGATAATGTCGAGTTGCTTACGCGAAGCCGCCAGCGCCCCGGTCGCCGCGAAGACGGCGACACCGGCATAATCAAGAAGCGCGATAGGGTTCATGAGGCCAAGGCAGTAGGGATTAGGGATTTAGGGATTAGGCAGTATGAATAGCACGAAGCCGCGCGAAGATACGACTGCCCTAGTTTCCTACTGCCTACTGCCTACTGCCTATTCCCTGCCTCACGCATCTTTCTCAGCCTGTTCGTTCACCGGCCCCGGCTCAACCGGTGCTTCAGCGGCGACGAACTTTGGCCCGCCCTTGGCGACGCCCACCATGGCCGGGCGCAGCACGCGGTCGCCGATCGAATAGCCCGGCTGCACGACCTGGACCACGGTGTTGGCCGGGACATCCGGATTGGGCACTTCGAACATCGCCTGGTGGAAATTGGGATCGAACTTCTCGCCTTCAGGCGCGAGCTTCTTGACCCCATGCCGTTCCAGCGCCGACAGCATGGCGCGCTCGGTGAGGTCGACGCCTTCGATCAGCGCCTTGAAGCCGGCGTCACCCGATGCCTTGGCCTCGGCGGGAATCGCATCCAGCGCGCGGCGCAGATTGTCCGACACCGACAACATGTCGCGGGCGAAATTCGCGACCGCGTAGGTGCGCGCATCGTGCACATCGCGCGCCGTGCGGCGACGCAGGTTTTCCATCTCGGCCGCCACGCGCAGCGCGCGGTCCTTCAGCTCTTCATTTTCCTTCAGCAGCCGCACAAGGGCTTCATAATCACCGTCGGTGCTGCCTTCCGTGCGCTCGGCTGTGGGCTCGGTCGCCTCGACTTCATCGGGCGCGCGTTCGTCTTTTGCCTGGTCGCTCATCGCCGTTTCCCGTCAATCTCGAATGATGTGGATTTTGTGCCCGATATCGATGTTTGGCGGCCAAAAATCAAGGGGTAAGCGACTATGGAAGCCGCCGGCCAAGGCGGGACAATGACAGGCAAGACATTTCGACTTTAATTCAAATTTTACCTTAACCGCCGGCTTTGCTTGCCACACAGGCATGATGGGGGAACCATTCTCTTGCTGCAGGAGTTTCGAAGCCGAGACAGGATTTTGAGATGATGACCCGCAACATGGGCGAACAGACAGAGGGGCTGGCCATCGAGATCAGGCGCCAGTTCGGCGCCGAGGCGGTGACCCGCTTTCTGCGCACCTTGCCGGCCTTCCGCACCGAGGCCGACATCCCCGACCGGCTCAGAGAACTGCTCGACCGCCTCGATGGGGCGGAGCGCGGTGACATCGGCTGGCGCCGGCCGTAACGCAACAATCGATCTTGGCAGCAAACCTCCTATAGGCAATAGCCGGGGAGAGCCGAACCATCTAAGGATAGATGGGTTGGTTCAAATGGAGGACGTAATGCGCAAGGTTTCGATTACCTCATCGCTGATGGCGCTTGTCGGCCTCGGCGCCATAACTTTGGCGGCCTTTCCGGCACAAGCAGACAATCTGCAGCTGCAATTGGGCAAACATGGCCCGCGGCTGAAGCTCATGGAAGATTGCGACCCCGCCTACGACGATTGCGAAGGTCCCCGTCGCGACGATCGGCGCGACCGGCGTCAACGAGGCTGCACGGAAGACCGGGCTCTCGACAAGGCAGAGCGAATGGGCATCCGCCGCGCAAGAATTGAGTCCATCGGCCGCCGGGAGATCACGGTCCGCGGCAGACAGGGTGGCGACCGCGTGCGCGTGACTTTTGGCACCGAGCGCGGCTGTCCTATCCTCGATCGCGAATAGCGGTCGACGTCATCAGCAGGTTGAGCTGGCGGTTGGCTGGCTCGACCGCCAAGCCACGCGACAATTACGCACAGTAATTTTGCGTGATGTTGCCTTGCGGCGGCGAGGCACCGCGCCTATGCTTCCTGATGAACATGATTTCCCCTGAGGCGGTGGCCAACAGCAAGCGCGCCTGGCTGAAGATTCTCGCCCGCTACAAGAAGCCCGACAGGCGGCGCAGCGCCGTCGAACTCGCCATCACCCTCATTCCATTCGCCATACTCTGGGGACTGTCCTCGGCGGCCTATGCCTATGGCCATTGGTGGGGACTGGTCCTCATCCTTCCCGCGGCCGGGTTTCTGGTGCGCATCTTCATGATCCAGCACGACTGCGGCCACGGCTCCTTCTTCGCCAATCGCTACGCCGACGACTGGATTGGCCGCGCGCTCGGCATCCTGACGCTGACGCCCTACGATTGCTGGCGGCGTGCCCACGCGACGCACCACGCCAGCGCCGGCAATCTTGACGAACGCGGCATGGGCGACATCCGGACGCTGACCGTTGCAGAATACCGGCAGATGTCGTGGCGAGGCCGCCTCGCCTACCGTCTCTATCGCCACCCGCTGGTGATGTTCGGGCTCGGTCCGATCTGGCTGTTCATCTTCGAGCAAAGGCTTCCCGTCGGCATGATGCGCGGCGGGCTGACCCCTTGGGTGTCGTCGATGACCACCAATCTTGGCATCGCGGTCGCGGCAGCCATCCTCATCTGGTTCGTCGGCCCAGGCGCTTTCCTGGTGGTCCACCTGCCGATCGTCATCCTCGCCGGTTCGGCCGGCATCTGGCTGTTCTACGTCCAGCACCAGTTCGAGGAAACGGAATGGGCGAAGGATGCCGACTGGGAATTCCAGCACGCTGCCCTGCACGGATCGTCCTATTACGATCTACCGCCGGTGCTGAACTGGCTCACCGGGAACATCGGTGTCCATCACGTCCATCATCTCTCCGCCAAGGTGCCGTGCTACCGGTTGCAGGAAGTGCTGCGGGATTATCCCGAGTTGCGCGACATCGGCCGTGTCACGCTGCTCGAAAGCTTGCGCTGCGTCAAACTGGCATTGTGGGACGAAAACCGCCGCAAGCTGGTGTCGTTCCGCGAGGCACGGGCGGCGGCTTAAGCAATTCCAGGAGAAGTTTGAACGGTTTCCCAGGGAAAGCGCGTAACGTTTTCCCTGGGCAATTGCGTCATAACAAAAGGACCGCCGCGCTATGGGCGCCGCGGCCTGGAGCTCCGATCAGGCAGCCCTGATCATGTCGGCGGCCTTTTCGGCGATCATGATGGTTGGGGCATTGGTGTTGCCACCAATCAGTGTCGGCATCACCGAGGCGTCCACGACACGCAAGGCTTCAAGCCCGCGCACCTTGAGTTGCGGATCGACCACCGCCATCTCGTCGACCCCCATCCGACAGGAGCCGACCGGGTGATAGACTGTGTCGGCGCGGGTACGGATATGGGTCATCAGATCGGCATCGCTCGGCTCGCCGGCGATGTGCATTTCCTTGTGCCGGTAGCGCGTCAGCGCCGGCGAAGCCAGCACCTGCCGGGTGATCCTCACGCCTTTCAGCAGCAGTTCCGCATCGCGCTGGTCGCCGAGAAAGCGCGGATCGATGCGTGGCGCGGCAAATGGATCGGCGCTGGCCAGCCCAACCTCGCCACGTGAGTGCGGCCGCAATATGCAGACATGACAGGAAAAACCGAAGCCGTAGTGCAGCGTGCGCGCATGGTTTTCGACCAGGCCGATGACGAATTGCAGCTGCAGGTCAGGGCGTTCAAGCGCCGGGTCGGATTTGACGAAAGCGCCGCTCTCGGCCGCCGGCGAGGCGATCAGCCCGGTTCCATCCCGGCGCCACTGCGCGATGTGCCTAAGGAAACCCAACGCGCCGCGCGGGCTCATGCCAAGCATATCGGTGTCCTTCGATCTCCAGCCGACGATGAAATCGAGGTGATCCTGCAGGTTCTTGCCGACGCCCGGCAATTCGTGGACGACGGGAATGCCATGCACGGCAAGTTCGGCCGCCGGGCCGATACCCGATAGCAACAGAAGCTGCGGCGAACCGAAGGCACCGCCACAGAGGATCACCTCGCGCGACGCCTGTGCCACTGTCTCGCCTTTGCGTGTCCGGTAGCGGATGCCGGTGGCGCGCTTGCCGTCAAGGACGATGCCTGTGGCGTGCGCCCGCGTGACCACGGTCAGATTGGTCCGCTGCATCACCGGATGGAGATAGGCGGCGGCAGTCGAACAGCGCTCGCCATTACGGGCGCCACCGGCAAACTGGGTCACCTGGAAATAGCCGGCGCCCTCTTGTTCCGGTCCGTTGAAATCGTCCGAGGCGCGAATCTGGTTTTCGGCACAAGCCTCTATGAAGGCCTTGGCGATCGGCCTCGGCGAGCGCTGGTTCGACACTTTCAGCGGGCCGTCCCCGCCATGCAACGCATCAGTGCCGCGCTCATTGCCCTCGGCGCGCCGGAAATAGGGCAGCACCTCATCCCACGACCAGCCCTCGCAGCCTAGATTTGCCCATTCGTCATAGTCGCTGCGATGGCCCCTGACATAGAGCATTGCATTGATGGCGCTGGAGCCGCCCAGCGCCTTGCCGCGCGGCTGGTAGCCCTTGCGGCCGCCAAGACCTTGCTGCGGCACGGTCTCGAAGGCCCAGTTGTTGATCCTGGGCCGGCCGGAAAGCATGCCGATAATGCCAGCAGGAGCGCGGATCAGCATATCCCTGCCCTCGCCGCCAGCTTCGATCAGGCAGACCGTTTTCGATGGATCTTCCGAAAGCCGCGCGGCAAGCGCACAGCCGGCGGACCCACCGCCGGCTATGACATAGTCGTAACGCATGAAGACCCCTCCCCGATCGTCCACGGATTTTCCATCCGGATGATCAAGAGAAGGCCTGAACACGACTGATGTAAAGACGCGCGGAATTACCGCAACGTCAGCTGCTGCGAACGCGCCGCCAGGAGTATTTCGGGCCTTTTGGTTCCGGCACGGCGGCTGGCTGGTAGTAGAGCCCCAATCCGCCGGTACGGTCCTCCTCCAGGCGCTTCAACAGCACCGGATTGGAAATCTCGAACTCGTCGAAGCCCAGCCGCAGCATATGCGGCAGCTGGTCCACCAGCACCTGGCCCGTGGCGCGAACGGCACCTTCGAAATGGTAGCGGCCGCGCAGCAGTTCTCCCTTGGAGAAGGAGCGGCCGTCGCTGAAGGCCGGGAAGGCCAATGCCACCAGCGACAGCTGGTCAAGCAGGTCGGCAATCTTCTCGAGCTGATCACCCGGCTGCAGCAGGACGCCGAGCCGTTCCTTGGCCGAGCGGCGCACCTCCGGATCCAGATCGAGGAAGACTTGCAACGGCAGGATGAAGCGGCCGTTGCCGGACAGCGCATCGGCGCTTTCGGCATGCGTCCACTCATCCTCGTGAAAACCCGCAGGGGTCCAGAGCCGGGTCTCCGGTGTCGTCGGTCCAGTCATAAAGATTCCTAAAGCCCCAAGATCCAGGTCCGCTGAAAGTCCATCCCACGCAAAGCCGGCGGCCTCCGGATGAAGGTTCGCCGTTCGCAGGCCGGCTGAATTTCAGCATACCCTATAGTGATGCGTCGGTCAGCGACTTCTCCAGCCCCGACAGGTGAATGCCGCACTCGGTCTTGGCATGACCGGCCCAGCGGCCGCTGCGCGCGTCCTCGCCCGGCTGCACCGGCTGCGTGCACGGGAAGCAGCCGATCGACAGATAGCCATAGGCGACCAGTGGATTTTCGCGCAGCGCATGCGCGCGCATGTAGTCGGCCTGGTCCGATGTCGTCCAATGCGCCAGCGGATTGATGCGGATGCGCGGACCGACCGCCTCGAACACCGGCAGCGCCGCCCGCGTCGCGGCCTGAAAACGCTTGCGGCCGGTGAGCCAGGCACGAAATGGCGCGACACCGCGCGCCAGCGGCTCCACCTTGCGCACGTCGCAGCAGGCGTCGGTGTTGCTCTGATGCAGATTGCCCGTCGGATCGATCCGTTCGAGTGCTGCTTCCTCGGGTTTGATCACCCTTATGTTGGTCAGCCCGAAATCGGCGGCGAGCGCGTCGCGATAGCCGAGCGTCTCCTCGAAATGCTTGCCGGTGTCGAGGAAGATGACCGGCAGTGTCCGGTCGATCTTGGCGATCATGTGCAGCAGCACAGCCGAATCCGCGCCGAACGACGACACCGCAGCGATCTCGTCAAGGAACAGTTCGCGGGCCGAGCGTTCGATGATCTCGAGCGGCTTCAGATGACCGTAGAGCGCATCGAGCCCCGCCGCTTTGGCGGCGATGCCGTCATCGACGTCTCCAATACGGTCAAGCGGCCTTGGCTTCGCCAGCATAGAGCGCCTCCTTGAACGGCGCGGGACCGACTCGGCGGTAGGCGTCGATGAATTTCTCTTGTGGGTCGAGCCGAAGGCCGAGATAGGTCTCGACGATCTGTTCGATGGCGTCGGTGATCTCTTCCGACGAGAAGCCGCGGCCGATGATCTCGCCGACCGAGGTGTTCTCGTCTGCCGAGCCGCCCAGCGTCACCTGATAGAGTTCGGAGCCCTTCTTCTCGACGCCGAGGATGCCGATGTGGCCGACATGGTGATGACCGCAGGCGTTGATGCAGCCGGAGATCTTCAGCTTCAGTTCGCCGATCTCGCGCTGCCGTTCCAGCGAGGCGAAGCGTTGCGAGATTTCCTGCGCGATCGGGATCGAGCGCGCCGTGGCCAGCGCGCAATAATCGAGGCCCGGGCAAGCGATGATGTCCGATATCAGGTTGGAGTTGGCTGTCGCCAGACCGATGCCGACCAGCGCATCATAGACCGCCTTGAGGTCGGCGCGGGCCACATGCGGCAGGATCAGGTTCTGCTCATGGCTGACACGCAGCTCGTCAAAGCCATATTTCTCGGCGATGTCGGCGATCGCTTCCATCTGGCTGTCCGAAGCGTCGCCGGGCACCTCGCCGATGCCCTTCAGCGAGATCGTCACCGCCGCATAGTCGGGATGGCGGTGCGTCACGACGTTCTGGTCGAGCCACTCCGAAAACCCCTTGGAATCGAGCCGCGCCAGCTTGACCGCCTGGTCGCCTTCCGGCCGCCCAGCGAGCACCGGTGGCGCGAAATAGGCCTCGATCGCGCGGATGTCGGCTTCCGGCAGCTTCAGCTCGGCGTCCTTCAACTCCAGCCACTCGGCCTCGACCTGACGGGTGATCTCCTCGACGCCGGTCTCATGGACGAGGATCTTGATGCGCGCCTTGTACTTGTTGTCCCGGCGGCCATAGAGGTTGTAAACGCGCAGGATCGCCGTGCAGTAAGACAAAAGATCGGCTTCCGGCAGGAAGTCGCGGATTTTCCGGGCAACCATCGGCGTGCGGCCCTGGCCGCCGCCGATATAGACGGCAAAACCGAGTTCGCCGGCGGCGTTCTTCTTCAGGTGCAGGCCGATGTCGTGGGTCTGAATGGCGGCGCGGTCGCGCTCGGCGCCCGTCACCGCGATCTTGAACTTGCGCGGCAGGAACGAGAATTCCGGATGCACCGACGACCACTGGCGCAGGATTTCCGCGTAGGGACGCGGATCGGCGACTTCGTCGGCGGCAGCGCCGGCGAAGTGGTCTGCGGTGACGTTGCGGATGCAATTGCCGCTGGTCTGGATGGCATGCATCTCAACGCTCGCGAGATCCGCCAGGATCGCCGGAATGTCAGACAGCGCCGGCCAGTTGAACTGGATGTTCTGGCGCGTGGTGAAATGGCCGTAGCCCTTGTCGTATTTGCGGGCGATGTGGCCAAGCATGCGCAACTGCTTGCCGTTCAGCGTGCCGTACGGCACCGCGATGCGCAGCATGTAAGCATGCAGTTGAAGATAGACGCCGTTCATCAGCCTCAATGGCCGGAACTGGTCCTCGGTGATCTCGCCGGCAAGACGACGCTGCACCTGGTCGCTGAACTCGGCAACGCGGGCCTGGACAAAATCGTGGTCGAACTCATCGTAACGGTACATGCTTGGTCTTTCAGGGCGCGTCCGCCCATGCCTGGTGTCTTGGTTATGCTGCCCGCGCAGCCTGCTTGCCGAGATCGTTGCGAATGGTCGGGCCGGCGGCGCGGATCTTCTCGCGTAGCCGCACCGGCTGGACGACGCCGTTGACGACTTCAGCGTCGATCAAATTGACGTCGACCACTTCGTTGGCGGCATAGGCCTTGGCGCCGGTCGCCTCGAGCCTGTCCTCGGCTGCCTTGTCATGGGCGAGGTCGGCATGGTCCACCGTCTCGGCCCAGCCGCCATCGGCGTACCAGACGGCAATACCGTCGGTGAGGCGGTTGGCGGTCAGTATCTTCATTGCTGAACTCCTTCGGCGACCGAACTGGACGCGCCTTCATGCCTGTGTGCCGCCAGCGGCTCGGACCGTTCAAAGTTGGCGCCGGCGACCGCATCGCCGATGATGGTCATGACCGGGCCGGAAAGATCGGCGCGCGTTTCCAGCGACGGCAGGTCGGCAAGCGTGCCGTGGAAGCGACGCCGGTTGGCGAGGCTGGCATTCTCGACCACGGCCACCGCCGTATCTGGCGACAGACCCGCCTCGATCAGCCGTCCGGCAACCTCGGCGGCCACCGAGCGGCCCATATAAACGGCGACGGTGGCGCCGGAAATGGCGAGCTTGGCCCAGTCGGGCAGCGAATTGCCCTTGAGGTCGTGGCCGGTGGTGAACACCATCGACGAGGAGACACCGCGCAAGGTCAGCGGCAGTTCGAAATCGGCGGCGGCGGCAAAGGCCGCGGTGACGCCCGGAACCACCTCATAGGCGATGCCGGCATCGCGAAGTGCCGCCATCTCTTCGCCGGCCCGGCCGAACACCAGCGGATCGCCTGACTTCAGCCGCACGACACGCTTGCCTTCACGGCCAAGCTCGACCAGCAGCGCATTGATCTCAGCCTGGCTCTTGGTGTGACAGCCCTTGCGCTTTCCGACCGGCAGACGCTCGGCATCGCGGCGACCCATGGCAACCACCGCCTCCGGCACCAGCGCGTCATGGACGATGACATCGGCTTCCATCAGCAGGCGGTGTGCGCGCAAGGTCAGAAGATCCTCGGCGCCCGGACCGGCACCGACCAGCGCGATGTGGCCGCGAGCCGGCGCATTCGAAAGCAGGAGATCGACGGCAGCATCATGCGCCTGCGAAAGCTGACCGATTTCAGCCGCGCGTGCAGGAGCACCAGTGAAGAAATCATTCCAGAAGCGGCGCCGGGCATTGCCTCTCGGCAGCAGCTTCTCGGCAGCCCCGCGAAACGAAGCGGCAAGCGTTGCCAGCGGCCCGAGCGACGGCGACAGCATACGGTCGATGCGGCCGCGCAGCATCTGCGCAAGCACCGGCCCGGCGCCTTCGGTGCCGATGGCGATGGCGACTGGCGCGCGGTTGACCAGCGCCGGGGTGAAGAAATCGCAAAGCTCAGGCCGATCGACGGCATTGACCGGAATGCTTAGGCGGCGCGCATCCGCAGCCACCCGACGGTCGAGTTCCTCGTCGCCGCTGGCGGCAAACACCATGATCGCGCCTTCGAGCTGCGATGCGTCGTAAGCGGCGGCAAAATGGCTCGCGCCGGCCTGGGCGACGAAGGCGAGCAGGTCAGGCTCGGCGTGTTCCGCGATAATCCGCAGGACCGCACTCGACTGTCCGATCAGCCGCGCCTTGGCCAGCGCCTCTTCGCCGCCGCCAACGATGGCCACAGCTTCGCCCTCGACCCGCATGAACACGGGGAAGGCATTGAGCTTGGGAGCAGTGTGCGACATGGACGCGAGCGGAATCCTGAATGAGCTTGCAGTTCTACGCGCGGGCGCGAGAAACCAGAAGGAACGCACTCGCGCATCCCTTATCGGGATGCAATTGCTTTTCTGAAAGCATCCCGGCCAAGAGAAAAATATTTCTCGTTTATAGATGGAGCGGATTCAAGCTGCTGTCGCAGGCCTTGTTTTCCGGGTCTTTTAGCGCCCAGGGAGAAAAGCCGCAAAACCGTTTTTTCTAAATTCTACCAAATTAGTAGATTAAAGCCGCGAACTCTGGATAGCCAGAATGTCCAACGCCGACGCGGCTGCCGACTGGAACATTAGTGGCTCGGGGCGCGTTCTCAAAAGGCCTGTCATATCGGATCGAAACCCCGGCTGCGGAACGCCACGAAAGGCCACCACGCGGCTGAAAAGGAGCCTGTCATCATGAACACAATCATACTCAAGCACGGTATCTGGGTCATGGTGGCCGATGGCGAGAAGGCGCTTTTCCTCCGAAACGCCGGCGACAACAAATATCCGAATCTCGAGGTGGTGCAGGAAATGCAGCAGGACAACCCGCCCACCCGCGAGCAAGGCAGTGACAGCCCGGGCCGATACAATGATGGTCCCTCCGTACACCGCAGCGCAGTCGAGGATACGGACTGGCACCGCATCGGCAAGGAGCGTTTCGCCGATGAAATCGCCGCCCGGCTCTACAAGCTCGCGCATGACGGCGAATTCAGCGAGATCGTGCTCGTCGCACCGCCGGTGGTGCTTGGGACAATGCGCAAAAAGCTGCACAAGGAGGTCGGGGACAAGGTGACCGCCGAAATTCCCAAGACATTGACCAACCATGCCATACCGGAAATCGAGGCCTTGCTGCAGGCAGCCTGATCATTGTCGATCGGCCCTGACCGATCGAGACGAATAGCACCGCACAAATTCCGATTTGACCGGCAGCTTTCTCAGCTGCCGGTCAAATATTTGCGGCAGCGCCGTCGATTTCATGGCTTTGCGGGTTGCATCGCCGACATACCATCCACCATATTGCAAACAGGCGGCGGCTTTGGGCGGCGCTCATCCAACATCGCTGTTTTTGAAAGGCGCTCCATAGACAATGCCGCATGACACGCCCCTTATCGCCACCATCGTCGCCGGTCTGGGGCTGGCTTTCGTCTTCGGGGCTCTCGCCAATCGCTTCCGCATTCCGCCGCTGGTCGGCTATCTCGTAGCCGGCGTGCTGGTCGGGCCGAACACGCCTGGCTTCGTCGCCGATGCCGGCCTTGCCAACGAACTGGCCGAAATCGGCGTCATCCTCCTGATGTTCGGCGTCGGGCTGCACTTCTCGCTGAAGGATCTGCTGTCGGTGCGTGCCATCGCCGTGCCGGGCGCCATCGTCCAGATCGGCTTCGCCACCGCACTTGGCGCCGGTCTTGCCTGGATGCTTGGCTGGTCGATGGGCGCGGGGCTGGTGTTCGGCCTGGCGCTGTCGGTGGCCTCGACCGTGGTGCTGCTGCGTGCCCTGCAGGAACGGCGGATGATCGAGACCGAGCGCGGCCGCATCGCCGTCGGCTGGCTGATCGTCGAGGATCTGGCCATGGTGCTGGCGCTGGTGCTGCTGCCGGCGCTCGCTGGCGTGCTCGGCGGTCAGGAGCAGGCTGACGCCCATGCGAGCGGCCTGCTGTCGCTGCCGGCCAGCTACGGCATCTGGGGCGTCGTCGGCATCACGCTGGCCAAGGTCGCCGCTTTCGTGATCGTCATGCTGGTGGTCGGCCGCCGGGTCATTCCCTGGATCCTGCATTACGTCGCCCATACCGGCTCGCGCGAACTGTTCCGGCTGGCGGTTTTGGCCATCGCGCTCGGCGTCGCCTTCGGTGCGGCAAAACTATTCGGTGTCTCGCTGGCGCTGGGCGCCTTCTTCGCCGGCATGATCATGAGCGAGTCCGAGCTCAGCCACCGCGCCGCCGAGGAATCGCTGCCGCTGCGCGATGCCTTCTCCGTGCTGTTCTTCGTCTCGGTCGGCATGCTGTTCGACCCGTTCAGCCTGATCAGCAATGGCTGGCCGATCCTGGCGACGCTGGCCATCATCGTCATTGGCAAATCACTGGCCGCATTCGCCATCGTTGTCGCCTTCGGCTATCCCATCGCCACGGCGCTGATAATTTCGGCAAGCCTTGCCCAGATCGGCGAATTCTCCTTCATTCTGGCTGAACTCGGCGTCGGGCTGAAGCTGCTGCCGGAACAGGGCCGCGACCTCATTCTGGCCGGTGCGATCCTGTCGATTGTCCTCAACCCGCTGATGTTCCTGGCCATCGACTGGATGAAGCCGTGGCTGGAACGGCGCGCCGCCAGGACGGCACCACCGGTCGAGGCAAAACCGGTTGGTCCGGCGACGGAGCCGGGCCAGGTAGCCTCTGTCGCGGCAACGACGAAAAAGGAGGACGGCCCGCCTCCAAAGACGGCACTCACCGGCCATGCTATCCTGATCGGCTACGGCCGTGTCGGTGGCCTGGTCGGCTCGGCGCTGAAAGACGCGGCAATGCCCTTCCTGGTCATCGAGGACGCCGACAAGACGCTGGCGAAATTGAAAGCGGACAGCATCGAGACCGTCGCCGGCAATGCGGCCAATGCCGAAGTGTTCGCCGCCGCCAATCCCGAAGGCGCCAGCCGGCTGATCCTTGCCATCCCCAATGCCTTCGAAGCCGGCCAGATCGTGCTCCGAGCCCGCACCGCCAACCCTGGCATCAACGTCATCGCTCGTGCCCATTCCGACGCCGAGGTCGAACATCTCAAGGGTTTGGGCGCCGATACGGTGATCATGGGTGAACGCGAGATTGCGCGCGGGATTGTGGAAGAAGTTCTCGGTCCCAAACCGGAGTTGAGGCGCGAAACCGCCGAGCCATCGGTGGCCTGAGTTCCAAAGCCCAGGCTGCACTCTCGCACGCTGGCACCGTGATCGGCTCGACCACCCTTTCAAGCGAGCATCACGCCACGAATGCAGAGCCGCCATTTTGCGCGATGCCACTGAGGTATTTGGCCGGCGGCTTCCCAAGCGCCTTCTTGAACATGGTGATGAAGGCCGTAACGGAACCATAGCCGAGATCGCCCGAGACCTGCTGGACACTTTTGCCGGAAGCCAGTTCCCGAATTGCAACGATCAAGTGCAATTGCTGGCGCCAGCGCCCGAAACTCAGCCCTGTCTCCTTTGCCACAAGGCGGGCGAGGCTGCTTTCGCTGAGCGCCACGCGATTGGCCCATTCCGCCAGTGTGCTGCGGTCGGCGGGATCCTGCGCCAACGCCTCGGCGATCCTGTTCAAGCGCGGCTCGGACGAGATCGGCAGGTGTAGCTGCTGGACAGCCATGCGTGGCAATTCGGTGAGCAGTATCTTGATCAAGAGTTCGCCCCTCGCCTCGTCGTCCTGCAGCCGATCGGAAAGCTCGATGATCAATTCGCGCAGCAGTGGCGAGATCGAAAGCGTGCAGCACCGCTCCGGCAGATCGGCGGCTCCCGGCTCTATGTAGACGAAAAAAATCCGGGCGTTGGCGGTTGCGACATTGCTGTGCTCCATGCCGCCGGGGATCCACACCCCGCAATGCGGCGGCACCATCCATAAACCGCTTGGGACGCGGCATGTGACGCCGCCTGCAAGCGCGAAAACGAGTTGGCCCTTGCGGTGCCAATGGGAGGGTACCTCCGCTCTGGTCTCTGGGATATCGACGCGCACGGCAATCGCAGGCGCGGAAAGGTCATCCACATCGAAATCGAGCCAGGGGTAGCTGAGGGGCTGTCTCATGATTGACAGTTTTTAGCGATCAATTGCTTTCATATCTAAATTATTCAAAGGCAAAAGTCGATAAGGTACACTTGCGAATGAGCGGTGCGACCGCCGCGCAGCCAGGAGGTATCAACCATGCTCGCCCTCGTCATCTCCTCCGACAGCGCGACCGGACTGAGGATCTCAGAGCTTGCCGAGCCTCAACCGGCCTCGAACGAGGCGCTTGTCTCGGTCCACGCGACCTCGTTGAATCGCGGCGAACTGCGCCTGCTCAGCATACGTCCGAACGGCTGGATACCCGGCCAGGACATCGGTGGGATCGTCGAACGGGCAGCAGCCGATGGCTCAGGACCGGCCGTTGGCGCCCGCGTCGCGGCTTTGGTCGATGAAGCCGGATGGGCGCAACGTGTCGCCGTTCCGACCGACCGTCTCGCCGTCCTGCCCGATGACGTCAGCTTTGCCGCCGCCGCCACGTTGCCAGTCGCGGGCACGACGGCGCTGAGGACTCTACGCCATGGCGGCGACCTGACCGGCCAGCAGGTGCTGATTACCGGTGCAAGCGGCGCGGTCGGCCGTTTCCAGGTCCAGCTTGCCCGCGAGCAGGGCGCCTCGGTGACGGCAATCGCCGCCGCCCGGCACGCCGAGGATCTCCGCGGCCTTGGAGCCGAGCAGGTTGTCGAAGCGATCGATCTGGCCGAGGGACCGTTCTCGCTGATCACGGAGTCGGTGGGCGGCAAAAGCCTCGCTCACGCGATCGAGCGCATCGCACCTGGCGGGACCATCGTCATGTTCGGTTCGAGCAGCGGCGAACTGACGCCCGTCGGATTCCGCCAGTTCGTTCCGGATCGTGAAGGAGCGAGGCTTCAGACTTTCGCGTACTACACGTCTGGTCCAGGCATTGGCGAGGACATCGCCTCGCTGCTCGCTCTGGTCGCAGCCGGCCGGCTCGAAACGCGCGTGGCCTTGACCGTGCCGTGGACAGACATCGCCCAAGTGCTGGACGCACTGCGACAGCGCAGCTTCAGCGGCAAGGCCGTTCTCACAATAACCGGATGAGCACCCTGATTTGTCACACATGCTGACCGCCATTGATGTGGATTTCCGAGCCGGTCACGTAGGACGCCTGCTGCGAACACAGGAAGAAGATGATGTCGGCGACTTCCGCCGTGGTGCCAAGGCGCCTGAGAGGGATGGTCTCGACGATCTTGTCAGTGCCCGGCGACAGGATCGCGGTGTCGATCTCGCCGGGCGCAATGGCATTGACGCGGATGCCGTGCGGGCCGAAATCATGTGCCATCTCGCGCGTCAGCGAGCCGAGTGCCGCTTTCGATGTGGCGTAGGCCGTGCCGGCGAAGGGATGCACGCGGGTTCCGGCGATCGAGGTTACGTTGACGATCGAGCCCTTGGCCGCCGCCAGTTCCTTGAACAGGCCGCGCGCCAGCATGATCGGCGCGAAGAAATTGACCTGGAACACGTCGCGCCAGACATGCATCGGCGTGTCGATCGAATCCATGCGGCTGTTGCCGTCCTTGAGCTTCGGCGAAATGCCGGCATTGTTGACCAGTGCATGCAGCTGGCCGCCATGCGCTTCCAGCCGGTGGCGGATTTCGGAGACGGCGATGCCGACATCCTCCTGATCGGCGAGATCGACCTTGATGTGGTCTTCCGGCCCGGCCGGCCACGGGCAATCCTCGGCGAAAGCCTGCCTGGAGCAGGTGATGACGCGCCAGCCCTCGCGCGAAAAACGCTTGACGGTGGCGTGGCCGATGCCGCGGCTGGCGCCGGTCAGCACGATGGTCTTTCTGGTGTCGAGTTCAGTCATTTCAAGGTCTCCGGCCGGCAGATGTAGCCGAACGCCGCCGAGGTGGCGAGAGGCCGAAATGTCACCATTCACGTCAAAGGAGGAACCGGGAAGCCAACTCGCCGTTGGTTCGGGAGTGCAGGACAAGGGTGCGGGGTTTCACATCAAATCAATCGGACAGAGCCATGACACAGACAGCACCCCTCGACATCGCCACGGCCTTCACCAAGGCGTGGACAGGCCACGACCTCGAAAAGCCAGCATCCTATGTCGCCGACGACGTCGTTTTTGATGGGCCGATGCAGCAATCGACCGGCAAGGCCCCCTACCTGAAGGGCCTGACCAAACTTTCACAGGATGTGACCGGTGTGCGCATGATCGCTGCTTTCGGCGACGATCACCAGGCGCTGCTGATGTATGACTTGATGACAAAGTCGTCCGGCGCGCTTTCCTGCGCCAAGCACCTTACCGTCCGCGATGGCAAGATTCACAGCGACAACCTGACCTTTGACAGCAAGAAATTGGGCAACGCCAAACCACGGAATTAGCGGATCGGATCAGCCGCCAAGGAGGTCGAGGATGGAGGTCTGCCGCTTTTTGCGCGGACCGCCGACGTCGCCTGGCGGCACCGGGTGCTTGATCGATGCGGTGGCGCCGTCATCCTCTGGCATGGAAAGGCCATCGGCATCTACGGTTTGGGCGGGACGGGCCGCGCGGGACGGCGCTTGGGCAACCGGCGCTGCTGGCCGCGCCGGAGCCTGCTGGCCGACCGACGTTGACGGAACCGGCGCCGTGTTGTTCGCCGAGGGTATCTCGTCGGGGACGAATGTGTCGGCCGGCGTCGATTTCCAGGTGCCGGGCAGTGGCCGCACCGGCACACCCTCGTGGGCCGCAACCATGAACTCGTGCCAGGCCTGCGCCGGCAGTGCGCCGCCGGTGACCTTCTTCATCGGGCTGCCATCGTCATTGCCGAACCACACACCGGTGGTGAGGTTGGCGGTGTAGCCCACGAACCAGGCGTCGCGCGAATTCTGACTGGTGCCGGTCTTGCCGGCCGATGGCCAGGCGAAAGCCGCTTTCCGGGCAGTGCCGATCTCAACCGTGCCCGTCATCATCGAGTTCATCATGCCCACGATCTCAGGCTTGACGACGCGCGGCGCGCTGCCGCCGCCGCTGTCGTAAAGCACCTTGCCCTCGGTGGTCGTCACGCGCCGGATGAAATGGATGTCGGGCTTGTAGCCGCCATTGGCAAAGGGGACATAGGCCGAGGTCAGCTCCAGCGGCGTCACTTCCGAAGTGCCGAGCGCGATCGAGGTGTTGGACTGCAGATCGGACTGGATGCCCATGCGGTGCGCCGCCTCGACGACCGCGTTCGGCCCGACCTCCATGGTCAGTTGCGCCGCCACCGAGTTCAGCGACTTGGCCAGCGCGGTGGCCAGCGTCACCTTGCCGAAATACTTGCCGCCGTAATTGTCGGGCGTCCAATTGCCGATCTTGATCGGCGCATCGTTGCGGATGCTGTCGGGCGTGCGACCGGCTTCGAGCGCGGCCATATAGACGAACGGCTTGAACGCCGAGCCCGGCTGGCGACGTGCCTCCGAAGCACGGTCGAACTGGCTCGTCGAATAGTCGTAGCCGCCGACCATGGCGCGCACCGCGCCGGAATCGTCGATCGACACCAGGGCGCCCTGGCTGACGTTGAGCTTCTTGCCGCTGTCGTCGATCAGCCTGCGGATCGATTGTTCGGCGAGCTTCTGCAGGTTCAGGTCGACGGTGCTGTCGATGACGATGTCGCCGCGTACGTCGCCGATCAGGTCGGGCAGTTCCTCCATGATGGTATCGGCGACGTAATTCTCCGAGCCGGTCCAGTAGGACGGCGCACGCGTTGCCGGCGCGCTCATTGCCGAGGTCAGTTCCTTGGCGCTGATCTTTCCCTCGTCGCGCATGGCGGCAAGCACCAGTTGCGAGCGTTCCTCGGCGGCCTTCGGATCGCGTGCCGGCGACAGCCGCGACGGCGCCTTCAACAGGCCGGCAAGCAATGCGGCTTCCGACAGGGTGACGTCACGCGCGCTCTTGCCGAAATAGCGGCGCGAGGCGGCCTCGACGCCATAGGCGCCGGAACCGAAATAGACCCGGTTGAGGTACATTTCGAGGATCTGGTCCTTGGTGTGCTTGTGCTCCAGCCACAGCGCCAGCAGCACTTCCTGCACCTTGCGCTCCAGCGTGCGGTCGGGTGTCAGGAACAGGTTCTTCGCCAATTGCTGGGTCAGCGTCGAACCGCCCTGCGAGAAATGCCCGCCAAGCACATTGGTGACCATGGCGCGAGAAAGCCCGATCGGGTCGATACCGAAATGCGAGTAGAAGCGCCGATCTTCAATAGCGATGACGGCTTCCGGGATATAGGGCGACATTTCATGCAGGCCGACGGCCTCGCCACCGCTCATGCCGCGATTGGCGAGCAATTGGCCATCTGCCGAAACGATCTTGATGTTGGGGGCGCGGTCGGGAATCGACCAGGTCGTCGCCGCCGGCATCTTGGCGCCATAGTAGACGACGATGCCGGCCACGCCGATGCCGCCCCAGATGGCCAGCACGAAGCACCAGTAGAACAGCCGGCCGAGCACACCGAACAGGCCGCGCCGGCTTCTGCCGCGCTTGGCCCGCGACGATTTCCCTTTGGCCGGCTTGCGTTTTGCGGAGGCTTTGCGATTGCTCGGCACGACGCGATCCTCCTCGTTCACCGAAAGACCCGCCGAGGACCGCGCCTGCGGCGGCCCCTCGAAACTGGGTTCGATGCGACTGTCCCTGCGGTTCGCCATGCGCTGTGCTTGATATCCCCGATGCCTATGGCGTTCGGGTTGAAGAGTAGATGCGGCGATTTAAGGGCGGGTTAAGTCGTGTCCGAATGCCGGCCTTGGCATTGGTCAACGATGTTGATGCGAAAAAGCCGCTACGCCTTGATATCTCGCTAGAGACCCGCCGCCTTCGCCAGATAGGGCGCCAGCGCCAGCGCATAGGTGGCCGTCATATGGTGATGGTCGCGCCAGACGATGATGTTGCCGACCACGGCCGAACAGCTGTTCTTGCCACATAAGGCATCGTTCATGTCAACGACGCGGACCCCCGGCAATGCCCCTGCGGCGAGGGCGAAGACGTCGCTCGTCTCCACCTCGTGTCGCGCGTTGACGCATTTGTCGGGATCGGCGGCCAGGCAATCACCGGGATCGAACTTGACGAAAGGCGTGTTCCGGATGGCGATAATGCGCACGCCGGCTCTGTTCAAGTCGCTCCAGATGCCGCGCAAACCGTCGATCATTGCTGGCTCCGGTGTGTCGGAATAGCGAGACTGGCTGGTGAACATCAGGTCTGGCCGCAATTTCCTGATCTCGGCGAGAACGTTGTCGCGCCATGTTGCGCAGGCCTCATACGGCTTACCGTCATCCGTCACCGCGGCAAGGGTGAAAGGGCATGCAGCCTTGGTGAAGGTGACCAGTTTCCACTTGCGGTCCCTGGCAATCTCGTCGATGGCCGGGATCCATTGTGCTGCGTGTGAATCGCCTGCGACGACAATGGTCCTGGTTCCCTGGGGATCGCCGAGCTGGCAGCCCACAGCTTGCGTGCTGTCCTGCTCCTGATGGCATTTCAGTCGATAGACGATCGGTACGTCACGCCTGAGTTTGCCGAGGGATGGCAGCAGTTCCACGTCGCGCGGAACCGAAGCGTTGGCAAGCAGCGCTGCCGGCCCTGGATAATTCGGTGTCCCGATCAGGGTGATATCGACGTCTTGCCTGTCGAGCGCATAGCCGAACCCACCCGACACCATCACGCAGACGGCAACGGCGGCAGTGGCATAGGCCAGAGGTTTCCGTTCCGTATCCGGCCGCGGCTGCCGGTAGCGCTGTTCGACATATCGGTAGGACAGGTCCGAGATTGCCAGCGTCAGGGCGATCAGCACGACACCTGCAAAGAGCCCGGCGGCGGGGCGATGCGCCGAATAGAAAACAACCAGCGGCCAATGCCAGAGGTAGATCGAATACGACCGGTCGCCGACATAGCAAAGGATGCTGGCGTCAAGTGCGCGAAACCGACCTAGTTTGATGCCGCCGGCGGCAATGATGAGCACCGTTCCCAGGGTCGGCAGCAACGCAAGAGCGCCAGGAAATGGCGTCGAGGCGGAAAGGAAAAGCGCTGAAAACCCGATAGCGCCAATACCGGTCATCGCCATTGCGGTGCGCAATGGCAGCCCTGCCCTGAACCGATGGACCGTCAGCGCCAGCAGGCCACCGAGCGCCAGCTCCCACAGACGGGTATGGGTTACGAAATAAGCGGCGGCCGGATCGCTCCGGGTGATGAGAACCGAGGCGATCAGCGATCCGGCAAAAACCGCGGTCAGCCCTACGAGGAATACGCCTTTCGCTGGCCGCCCGAGACGGCGCGCCAGCCAAAGGCCTGCCACCATCAGCAATGGCCAGACGATATAGAACTGCTCCTCGATCGATAGAGACCAGTAATGTTGTACCGGGCTCGCCGCCTCCTCGGCGCCGAGATAGTCGACCGCCTGCCAGGCAAGCCGCCAGTTCTGCACATAGAGCGCACTGGCAGCGACCTGGATCGCCGTCTCTTCCCAACGGGCCATGGACAGGAAGACCAGCGTTCCGGCGAGCGTGGCAAGAAGGGCCAGGATCGCAGTCGGCAGCAGTCGCCGCACTCGCCGCGAATAAAAGGCCATCAGCGAGATGCGACCATCGCGCAACGCCATGCGGGCAAGCAGACCGGTGATGAGATAGCCCGAGATGACGAAGAACACATCGACCCCGACATACCCACCAGGAAGAACCGCGGGCCAGATGTGGAAAACCACCACCAGGGCAACGGCAATGCCACGCAGCCCCTGGATTTCAGGCCGCAATGCAACAGGCCCCTCAGCGTTTTCTGTCAACACCACCCGCCTCAGACCTGATTTCAGATGGGCTCGAACTTCACATCCGGCTGGTCGGGACCGCCCGCTTGCCGCAACAGCGCGAGAATGTGTTCGCTCCTGTCAACCTGCTGTCGCCTCCAGTTCGAGGCGTTCGTTACATGCAGCCAGCCATCGACCACCATGAAAAAATCCTCGGATTGATCATGTCCAGCGCCGAAGCGAAGCGATTTGTTTTCAGCGAACCGAACCATCGCCGGGTCGATCGACCTGTAGAGCACCGGCCAGTTGCCGCCGCCGGAATCCATATGAAACTTGTAGCTCGGGGCGAAATCCAGCCGCCGTCGCAACAGGCTTCCATCGAAAAAACAGAAGCCGGGCCACAAAAACCAGCCGCCTGGTGTCGGCGTATCGCGCCGCACGCTGCCGTAGAGGCTCTTGCCCTCCATCCGGTCGCGGATCGAAAATGGTTCAGTTGGAAAGATGTCATGATCGATGAAGCCGAAAAGCTTCGGCCCGAACCCAGGCAAGAAATTCCGCACGATCCAGTTGAGCGCTTGACCGTGCGATCTGCTGACGACCAGCCTGTTCTTCGGCAATGCCACATAGGGAACATGCTGGCGACGGCAGAGATCGCGGATCGCTTGCCTCGCCTCGTCCTTCTTGCTGTTGTCGAAGACGATGTAGCTCTCGTGCTCGGCAACGTATCGGCGCACCAGGTGGATCTGCCATTCGATCATTTCGGGCCGGTTGAAGGCCACGGTGGCGACGACCGCACCGCGGAATACCTGCTCTTGCCCTTGCAATTCGCTGACCGGCGCGGATGTCCTCAGAAAGCGAAACACCCGCCAATGATAGCGCAACAGCGCCTCGCGCCTTGGCGGCCTGTTCAGCCTCTCCCATTCCGCGACGGTAATTCTGGGCGGATCGTCGTCTTCCGGCGCGTCGGAAGCCCCCATGTCGCGCTCCTGCATCTGCCCCACCGGTGCAGGCTAGTTCTGCTGGATCGAAATGCCCTTGTCGTCGATCTTGAGTTCGACGCCTTTGGGTTTGGTCTGCTCGCGATAGACGTAGATGCCGAGCGCAATGACCACGACGACGAGCGCGCCAATGACGAGATAGAGCGTATTCTGTTTCATGGCGCGCTCTTTGCGTTGTCGAGCCTCAGGCTCTTTTCAGGACCTTGACCAGCACCAGCAGGATGATGGCGCCGATTGTGGCATGGATGATCGCGGCGAGAGTGCCGCCGCCGATGGAAAATCCGATCCTCGGGAACAGCCAGCCAGCGATGAACGCGCCGACGATACCGACAATGATGTTGCCGATCAGACCGAAGCCGAAGCCGGAAACGATAAGACCGGCGAGCCAGCCGGCGATGGCACCGATGATGATGAAGACGAGCAGGCTTTCGACACCCATAGAGAGTTCCTCCGAGCAAGAGGACGACGGCGGAACGGAAAGCTCCGAATCGGCCTCGATATCAACAGCTTCAGGCTATTCGAAAGCGGCCGGCCTCACCAGCGGCGCCATCATTGATCGTCATCGTCGCTTGCGGCAGGGCGCCAACTGGTCGGCTCGACCTTCTTTTGCGTGTGACTGTCGATATAGACCCACCAGCCGTCGTCGCGATATTGCGCGATGGATTCGTTGATGACGCCGTCGCTGTCCTTCCAGGTCACGGAGACCTTGGAGCCATCTGTCGGTGCGGTCGCAATCGGCTTTCTGTCCGCCATGTCATCATCCCCCAATTGCACCGACAAACTGAGCCGACAGAACGCGGCGGCCTGCATCCGGTTCCAAACGCTCACCGGCCGCGGAGCGCGCCGACGACCGTCAGCTATGGGCGAAGATATCCTCTTCGTCCCAGCCCATCAGGTCAAGCTTGGCACGCGTCGGCAGGAAGCGGAAGCAGGCATCGGCTTCCTTGATCCGCCCATCGCGCGCCAGCCGTCCGGCCAGCACATCGCGCAACCGGTGCAGATAGAGCACATCGGAAGCTGCATATTCGAGCTGTTCGGGCGACAGCGTCTCGGCCGCCCAGTCCGACGATTGCTGCGCCTTGGAGAGGCCGACGCCAAGAAGCTCGAAGCAGATGTCCTTCAGCCCGTGGCGGTCGGTGTAGGTGCGGGTCAGCCGCGAGGCGATCTTGGTGCAGAACACCGGCTCGGGCATGACGCCGAACGCATTGTAGAGCACGGCAAGGTCGAAGCGTCCGTAGTGGAACAGCTTGGTTACGCCGCGGTTCCGCAGCAGGCTGACGAGGTTCGGCGCCTTCTTCTGGCCGGGCGCGATCTGGATCACATCGGCCGTGCCGTCGCCAGGCGAAATCTGCACCACGCACAGCCGGTCGCGATGCGGATTGAGCCCCAGCGTTTCGGTGTCGATGGCCACTGCCCCGACATTGTAGTGCGAGAGGTCGGGCAGATCATGCTTGTGGAAACGGATATCGGCCATTGTCTTCTCCGGTCGAGCCTTGCGCGTCCCTTGACCCGCAAGGGACGCTGTAGCGCTTTGTCTTGTGGCCCGTCCTCGCCGCGTTCCGCTGAAAAATCAACTGAAAGTTGATTTTCACGCCGCGTCAGCGGGTCAGCGCATCGAGAATCCGCGCCCAGGAGCGCTGGCCCTTGTGGAAGGAGCTGAGCTCGTATTTCTCGTTGGGCGAGTGGATGCGGTCGTCGTCGAGGCCGAACCCGACCAGCAGCGATTCCATGCCGAGATAGGTCTGGAAGTCGCCGACCACCGGTATCGACCCGCCGCTGCCCGTCGTCACCGCCGGCTTCGGCCATTCGTCGGACAGCGCATCCTTGGCCTTGGCCAGGAAGGGCGAGTCGTAGGAAAGCTGGATTGCCGGCGAGCCGCCATGCGGATGGAATTCGACCGAGCAGTCGGCCGGAATCCGCTCCTTGACGAATTTCTGGAACGCCGCGCGGATTTTCTTGGGATCCTGCTTGTGTACGAGGCGAAACGACACCTTCGCCGAGGCTTCGGCCGCGATCACCGTCTTGAAGCCCTTGCCGGTGTAGCCGCCGATGATGCCGTTGAACTCGGCCGTCGGCCGCGCCCAGGTCAACTCCAGCACGGAGCGGCCCTTTTCGCCCGACGGGATCGACAGGCCGACTGGCCCGAGGAACGTCTCGGCCGTCTCGCCCAGCGTCTCCCAAGATTTCAGGATCTGCGACGGCGTTTCCTCGACGCCGTCATAGAAGCCGGGAATGGTGATGTGACCGTCCTTGTCGTGGATATCGGCCAGCACCTTGGCCAGGATGCGGATCGGGTTGGCGGCGGCACCCCCATAGAGGCCCGAATGTAGGTCGCGATCGGCCGCCTTCACCGTGATCTCCTCACCGACCAGCCCGCGCAGCCCGACGCAGATCGACGGCGTGTCGCGGTCCCACATGCCAGTATCGCAGACCAGCGCGAAATCGGCCTTGAGTTCGTCGGCATTGGCTTCGAGGAACGGCTTCAACGAGGGCGAGCCGGATTCCTCTTCGCCCTCGAACAGGATGGTGATGCGGCAAGGCAAATTGCCGTGCACCTGCTTCCAGGCGCGGCAGGCCTCGACGAAGGTCATCAGCTGGCCCTTGTCGTCGGCCGAGCCGCGTCCGGTGATCACCTTGTGATCCGGGCCGACCTCCTTGACCGCGGGGGCGAACGGGTCGCTTTCCCACAATTCGATCGGATCGACCGGCTGCACGTCATAATGGCCGTAAAACAGCACATGCGGCGAACCGGCCGGGCCATCGTGATGGGCGACCACCATCGGGTGTCCGGGCGTGTCGCGCACACTGGCATCGAAGCCGATCAGCTTGAGCTCCGCCACGAGCCATTCCGCCGCCTTGCGGCAGTCGGCGGCATAGGCCGGATCGGTGGAGATCGACTTGATCCTGAGCAGGCCGAACAGGCGTTCGAGGCTCTGGTCGAGATTCTTGTCGAGACGGTCGAGGACGGGGGAAACTGCGGACATATGTGAAGCCTTTCGATTCAGAACCCGAACCGTAAAGGCAGGACAGCAAAACGAAAAGCCCGCGATCATTGGACCACGGGCTGCAAACGTCTGTCTGGGATAAAAAAGACCGCCGTGGTGGAGGGGGAACCACGGCGGCCTTCTACTCGAAACGATGCGGCAGCCCGGAGAGGGGGGATAGGCTGCCGCAGGTGTCCGGGATAGGCGGGGGACGGGCCTTGCTCCGGACTCGGCGAAAACTGCCGATGACGTGTATTTGGGTCTCTGAACATGGCGATTCAAGGGCACGAAAATTACAGTTTTGTAACATAGGCGTGAGCGGGGTGACGGCGATCTGTCAGGGTGTTGCCGGAACCGATAGTTGAGGCTGCCTTTGGCATGGACCAAGCCGCCGCGCCGCGCTATCCCTGCCGGCATGAAAAAAGGCGATCATCTCTTCCTTGTCGACGGCTCCGGCTACATCTTCCGTGCCTATCACGCGCTGCCGCCGCTGACCCGCAAATCCGACGGCCTGCCGGTGGGCGCCGTTTCCGGCTTCTGCAACATGCTGTGGAAGCTGATGCTCGACGCCCGCAACACCGATGTAGGCATTGTGCCAACGCATTTCGCCGTCATTTTCGACTATTCGTCGAAAACCTTCCGCAACGACCTCTACCCCGAATACAAGGCCAACCGCTCGGCACCGCCGGAAGATTTGATCCCGCAATTCGGCCTGATCCGCCAGGCGACCAGGGCGTTCAACCTGCCCTGCGTCGAGATCGAAGGCTACGAGGCCGACGATCTGATCGCCACCTATGCGAGGCTGGCCTGCGAAGCTGGCGGCGACACCACCATCATCTCCTCCGACAAGGATCTGATGCAGCTGGTCGGCGACACGGTCGCCATGTACGACCCGATGAAGGACCGCCAGATCGGCATTCCGGAAGTCATCGAAAAATGGGGCGTGCCGCCGGAGAAGATGGTCGATCTGCAGGCACTGACCGGCGATTCGGTCGACAATGTGCCTGGTGTGCCCGGCATAGGGCCGAAGACGGCGGCGCAACTGCTCGAACAGTTCGGTGACCTCGACACGCTGCTGGCCCGGGCCGGCGAGATCAAGCAGGACAAGAGGCGCGAATCGATCATCGCCAACGCCGACAAGGCGCGCATTTCGCGTCAGCTGGTGACGCTGATGAACGATGTGCCGGTCGCCGAGGGACTGGACGATTTCGTCCTGCACGCGCCGGACGGCCCGAAGCTGATCGGTTTCTTGAAGACCATGGAATTCACGTCACTGACCCGCCGTGTCGCGGAGGCGACCAGCACCGAGGCCGGCGATGTCCAGGCCGTCGCGGTCACCGTCGAACGCGCCGACCATGCCCATGGCCCGGATGTTGGGGCCGGTTTGCCGCCGGTTGCCCGAAACGCGTCCGGCACTGGATCGGACGAAGCCGGCGGGACGGCGGAGACGTCAAAACAAGGCGATACCCCTTCCCTGCTCGCGGCACTAAGGCTGGAGCGCGCGGCCACCGGCAAGATCGACACTTCGGCCTATCACTGCATCCGCGATATCTCGGCCCTGAAAGCCTGGGTCGCCGAGGCGCGAGAGGCCGGCATCACCGCCTTCGATGTCAGGGCAACATCGGCTGATCCGATGCAGGCCGAACTGATCGGCATGGCCATCGCCACAGCGCCCGGCCGCGCCGCCTACATTCCTTTTGCCCACATGAGCGGCAATGGCGACCTGCTCGGTGGTGGCGCGCTCGAAAACCAGATTCCGCTGCGCGAGGCGCTGGCCGTGCTGAAACCGCTGCTCGAAGACAGATCGGTTCTCAAGATCGCGCAGAACCTGAAATACGATCTTGTCATCATGAGCCGCTACGGCATCGATGTCGCACCGTTCGACGACACCATGCTGATCTCCTACGTGCTCGATGCCGGCACGCCCCATGGTCACGGCCTGGACTCGCTAGCCGAGAAATGGCTGGGTCATACCCCTCTCCTGCTCAAGGACGTCACCGGCTCCGGCAAAAGCTCCGTCGGTTTCGATCAGGTCGACATCGACAAGGCGACCGCTCATGCCGCCGAAGACGCCGATATGACGCTGCGGCTCTGGCTGGTGCTGAAACCGCGGCTTGCCGCCAAAGGCCTAGTGTCGGTCTATGAGCGGCTGGAGCGGCCGCTGGTGCCGGTGCTGGCGCGCATGGAACAGCGCGGCATCTCGGTCGACCGGCAGATCCTGTCGCGGCTCTCCGGCGAACTGGCGCAGGGCGCCGCTCGCCTCGAAGAGGAGATCTACCAGCTCATCGGCGAACGCATCAACATCGGCTCGCCAAAGCAGCTCGGCGACATCCTGTTCGGGCGCATGGGCCTGCCCGGCGGTTCGAAGACCAAGACCGGCCAGTGGTCGACCTCGGCGCAGCTTCTTGAAGATCTCGCCGCGGAAGGCCACGAACTGCCGCGCAAGATCGTCGACTGGCGCCAGCTGACCAAGCTGAAATCGACCTATACCGATGCGCTGCCGGGCTTCATCCACCCCGACACCAAGCGCGTCCACACCTCCTACGCGCTGGCGGCGACGACGACGGGCCGGCTGTCGTCCTCCGATCCGAACCTGCAGAACATCCCGGTGCGCACCGCCGAAGGCCGCAAGATCAGGACCGCCTTCATCACCGACAAGAGCCATCGGCTGGTCTCGGCCGACTACAGCCAGATCGAACTGCGGGTGCTCGCCCATGTCGCCGAGATCCCGCAATTGCGGCAGGCTTTCGCCGACGGCGCCGATATCCACGCCATCACCGCGTCTGAGATGTTCAACGTGCCGGTCGAGGGCATGCCTTCGGAAGTCCGTCGCCGCGCCAAGGCGATCAATTTCGGCATCATCTACGGCATTTCGGCCTTTGGTCTCGCCAACCAGCTGTCGATCCCGCGCGAGGAGGCCGGCAACTACATCAAGAAATATTTCGAGCGCTTCCCCGGCATCCGCGATTACATCGAGGAGACCAAGGCCTATGCCCGCGAGCATGGCTTTGTCGAAACGATCTTCGGCCGTCGCATCCATTACCCCGACATAAGATCGTCCAACCCCTCGCTTCGCGCCTTCAACGAACGCGCCTCGATCAACGCCCGCCTGCAAGGCACCGCCGCCGATATCATCCGCCGTGCCATGATCCGCATGGAGGAGGCGCTGGAAAAAGCAGGGCTTTCCGCACGCATGCTGCTGCAGGTGCATGACGAACTGATTTTCGAGACCGTCGAGGCGGAAGTCGAGGCGACGATCCCGGTCGTGCGTCACGTCATGGAAAACGCGGCGATGCCAGCGGTATCGATGTCGGTGCCGCTGCATGTCGATGCGCGCGCCGCCAACAACTGGGACGAGGCGCATTGACGCTCCGCCTCTTCGTCATCCTAGGGCGAAGCAAGGAGCGAAGCGACGCGGCGTAGACCCTAGGATGACGAAGCGATGGGCCTCAAGCCGCTTCGGCCAGGCACTTGGCACACGTCCCGCGAAACTCGATCACCGCCTTCTTGGCGGCGAAGCCTGTCGAGCGCACCCATTCGTCCAAGCTGTGGCCGACATCGTGGTCGGACATTTCGGTCACCTGCCCACATGTGTCGCATATCGCGAAGGCGGTCATCGAATGGCTGTGGTCGTGCGGCTCGGCGCAGGCGACGAAAGAATTGATGCTTTCGAGCCGGTGCACGAAACCTGACTTCACCAGCGTGTCGAGCGCTCGATAGACCTGCAGAGGCGCGCGAAAACCGCGCTCGCGCAGTTGGTCGAGCAAGGTATAGGCACTGAGCGGTCCGCTGGCGGTCTCGAGTTTCTCGAGCACGCACAGCTGGTTCTTCGTCAGCACATCCCTTGCCGCCATGATCCTGTTTCCAACTCGCCTTCCGTCGCTTGCGCCGCGCACAAACTATCCATGTACCCATCCAGATAGCGACGAACAGGCATTTTTGCTACTGTTTCCAGCATTCTGCCCGCAAGGCGGTCGAGAACATCGATCGGAGCGGGGCAACAGGCAGGTTGCTCTGCGATGTAACGTTCAAAATACTGACAATATCTTCAGCGAGGATTGCCGCGCTTGGAATTTCGGTCGGGCTTGGGGAAGCAATCATGATCAAATTGACGCGGCGGACGCTGCTGGTCGGCACGTCCGCTTTGACCATGGCCGGCATGGTGTCGTTCCGGACCATGGCCGCATCGCGCACCTATCATGCGCTGCTGGTCGCCTGCACCGAATATCCCAACCTTCCGCAGAGGAATTGGCTGGTCGGGCCGAAGAACGATGCAGCCCTCGTCCGCGACTATCTCCTGAAGAATGTGCCCGACCCGGTGCGGTTCGCGCCGGAGAACGTCACGCTGCTCGCCAAGGATGTCCCCGGCGCCAGTGGCCTGCCGACCCATGCGGCCATCAAGGCCGCATTGGCCGACCTTGCCGCCAAGGTTCAGCGCGACGATTTCGTCTATCTGCATCTGTCCGGTCACGGCGCCCAGCAGCCGCAGATGGTCAAGGGCGACGAAACCGACGGGCTCGACGAGATCTTCCTGCCCGTCGATATCGGCAAATGGATCAACCGCGATGCCGGCGTGCCCAATGCGCTGATCGACAACGAGATCGGCGCGGCACTCGACGCCATTCGCGACAAGGGCGCTTTCGTCTGGGTCGTGTTCGACTGCTGCCATTCCGGCACCGCGACACGCGCCGTCGAGGTCGATGACGAGTTGGAGCGCAAGGTCGAGTTCGCCGACCTGGTCGGCGGCAACGAGGCCGAGCGGGCTGCCGCGATCAAGGCCTATGACGAGGTGATTTCGGTCGCCGGCTCGCGCGGCGTCGACGACAATGGCACGCGCAAGCCCGCCTTCACCCTGACGCCGACCGGTGGCGAACCGATCACCAAGGGCAAACTGGTCGCCTTCTATGCCGCGCAGACGGTGGAGACGACACCGGAAATGCCGCTGCCCAAGGGCATCGCGGATGCGCCGCGGTTCGGCCTGTTCACCTTCACCATCCTGTCGAAACTGGCCGAGAATCCCAACGTCACCTATCGCCAGCTCGGCCAGGCCGTGCTGCAGCAATATTCGGCCGACAGCCGCACCCGGCCGACACCGCTGTTCGAGGGCGAACTGGATGCGCGGGTGTTCGGCACCGACAAGACCGACGCGGTCATGCAGTGGCCTGTCGTCATCAAGGACGGCGAAGCGACGATCGGCGCCGGCCTGCTGCACCGCCTCACCCCCGGCAGCAAGCTCGCCATCCTGCCGTCGGCGCTATCGCCGCTGTCCGACGCTGTCGGATTTTTGGAAGTGCAGTCGGCAAAAAACCTGGAAAGCCGCGTCAAGCCGGTCGAGTTCGACAAGAAGCCGGCGCTCAAAGTCGCCGACATTCCCGCCAACGCCTATGGGCGGGTGGCGGAGATCGCCGTCGACTACAAGCTCGTCTTGGCGCGGCCGGCCGCGGCCAAGGGACTTGAGAAGGAAACCGCTCTGGTCAATGCGGTTCTCGACGAACTGGCCACAGCCAGGGAGACCGGCTTCAACATCGAGCTGGTCGAGCCCGGCAAGAGCGCCGACCTCCGCCTCGGGGTGATGCGCGAGAATGCCGTTCCCGGCGCCGCCAAGGATGCGACCGCTAAGCCGGCGCTGTGGTTCCTGCCGGCGTCGGGCGACGTGACCTTGAAGGAGGGCGGCAAACCGCCGCTGATCATCATTCACGACCGCCAGAAACTGGCCGATGCAACGACCAGGAACCTGCGCACCATCTTCCGCGCCACCGGGCTTTCGCGGCTGGCGGCGGCCTCGGACTACAGGCCCGAGGACGTCGACGTCCAGTTCCAGGTCAAACGTCGCGACAAGGATGGCCTCGAACCGCTGCAGGCTTCGGTTGTGCCGCGCGTCTCGCCGGGCGACGAAGTGCATGTGCTGGCCAGGAACGGCTCGGATCTGCTGGTCGACATCAACGTGCTCTATGTCGGCAGCGACTATTCGATCACCCATATCGTTGCCGAACGCCTCGCCCCGCAAGCCATACTCGAAGAGGGGCTGCTGGCCTTCACCGACACCAGCTTCGGCATGGAACGGATGATCGCGGTTTTGACCGAGGCGCCGCCGGAGAGCGAGAAGCAGGATCTGAGCTTCCTGGCACAGGACGGCGTCGCCTCGGCGACACGCGGAATGGGCTCCGCCGGCTTCTCCGACATGCTGACCGATCTCGGCATGGCGCCGGCAACCCGCTCGGTGATGCGGCTTGCCGACAAGAGCGGCCCGAAAGGCGCGGTAATGATCTTCCCGCTGGAGACGGTGCCGCGCGCCTGAGCGGATGCCGGCGCGCAGGGCTCTGCGGCGGCTCTTGCGCGATCGGCGCGATATGAGAACATTCCCGGCCGCTGACGCATGACGGCGGATGAAATGGATAGGATCGATTGTGAAGAATTCTGTGTTTTCCTGGCGTGGAACGGTAGTCGGCCTTGCCGGCGGCCTGTTGCTGATCGCCAACGCGTCGGCGGACGAGGCCTGCGGCCTATGCGTCAAGCAGATCGTCACCAACTCGGAACTGGCGACATGTTTTCTCGATCAGTACGACCAGTTCGCCAAAAGCGGCAGCGACGCGGTTGTCGTCGATCTCAGCAACTGCGCCTCGCGTGGCGTCGTCGAAGCCTTGCCGTCCCCGAACAAGGGGGCGGCGGAGCCTGACGTACAGTTCATGATTTCGCGCCTGCAGTTGCAATGCCTGAAAAAGAAGCTGGAGACGCCGGGCATTGTGCTTGATCCCTCCGCCACCATTGAACTGGACAGCTGCGGATGAAGAAGCCGACGGGCAACACCAGGCAGACAGCAATGACCGCACCCGCAAAAGCGCAGGCCGGCAAACCGGCCCTGCAGGAAACCACCGAGGGTTTCCCGTGGCCAAGCAGCCACGAGATCAAGAAGGAGAGCAACCCCTTCACAGACCGCGATTGGCGCATGCTGGTCTATGCCTGGTCGGGCATGGCCGTGCGTCTCGCCATCATCTTCACCTTGATGTTCTCGGTCTACCAGTTCCTGGCCAACCAAGAGCAGAAGCGCGTCGAGCAGACCATGTCGCTTGTCGAGCTCTGGGAAAACAAGGACTACCAGCAGGCGCAGCGTGCCCTGAAGGATCGTCTGACGGCGCTCAACGCCAAATATGACAATCTGCTCAGCGCCAACCCCTCGCCGACCGAGGAGCAGGTGTTCCGGCAACGCATCGGCATCGAGGCGATGACCGCCTCCGGCGGCGACATGCCGCTCGCCGACTTCAGCGAGAATTTCGATCGCATCGTCTATTTCCTCAACCGGCTGTCCTTCTGCATCGACGGCGATTTGTGTTCGCGCAAAGTGACCGATGCTTATTTCCGTGACTATGCCGTCTCTTTCTGGAGCTATTTTGCCGGCTACATAGATAAGCAGCGCAAGGCGGGTTCTCCCACTTTCGCTTCGGCAATCGAGAGCTACGTGCGCAACGGCACGCCTGCAGCCGAAGCCAAATAGCGGCGCGAAAAAGGCGGCGGGATTGCTCCGCCGCCTTTTTCCACCGCGAAGGCGCAGTGATTACTTATACAGGCTGTTGATCCACTGGACATTGGCGGCGTTCAGGCGCACGGCGGTGTTCGCGTCGGGGCTTTCCGCCACGTTGACACCGGTGACGATGCGCTGCTTGGCCTTGTTGTCGTAGGCATAGACCGAGCTGCCGCTCGACCCTGGGAACGTATCGCAGTCGTACTGGAAATATTCCGGCGCGATGTTTTCGGCGTGCACTTCGCAGTTTGCCTTCCACATCGTGCCCATCGGCTTGTCGCCGGGATAGCCGACGAGATTGGCGGTGAAGTCGCCGAGATCGTCATAGTTCGCATAGCCCAGCCAGCCGAGATTGGTGCCGACATCCTGCTTCAGCGTGACGATGCCGAGATCCCACAGCAGGACCGAACCATAATAACCCTGGTAGTTGTCGATGAAGCCTTGCAGCACATAGGCGCTTTCGAAGGCGAAGGCGCCGAACGGTGCGTCGTCGGCCGTGCTGCCGTTAAGGCCCGGCACGAACAGGTAGTCGGAGAGCCAATCCTTGTCCTCATGACTGTAGAGGCAGTGCGCGGCGGTGAGTACGGTTCGCGGACCGATCAGCGTTGCCGAACAGCTGCCGAAGCTGCCCGTCTTCGGCGATTTGGCTTCGAGATAGCCTATTGCCGAGAACGGATAGGTCTTGGTGTTCTTGACCTGCTCGCGATCGTCGGTGCCGAAAACCTGACGGCCGGCTTCGCCTTCGCCGAGGTCCGGATCCTCGGTCTTGCGCTCGGCCCCGTCTTTTCCAGTGGCCGGAGCGTTCAGTTCCTTGATGATAAGCTCCCGCAGCGCTTGGCTCGGCTCGATCTTGATCTCCTTGCCATCGGCGGACCGTCCGACGATGCCGTAGGATTTGACAGCCGTTGCCTCGTCGGCAAGCGGCGCGGCGCGGCTGTCTTCGTCGGTCAGCTTCGGTGGCGGGATTGGCTTTGCCCGCCCGGGCTTGTAGTCGCCTGAAGTCACGTCGCGCGCGCTTTCGCCATTGCCGGTACTGGCGGAACCAGGATCGGCGGCGAAAGCCGGAACCGTCCACATTGCGGTGGAAAGCAATGCGGACGCAACAAGTGCGTTTGTCAGTTTTGTCATGGTGAGACTCTCCCAAAAGTCAGCAAGGACTGGATCAAGATACAGAAATATTGTCGAGATCGTGGTGAGGCCAAAAAAGGAGTTTTTGATTACCGGTGCCTGACCTGATCATTACCCCTACAGTCTGTCGAGGTCCCGCCAGAGGCACTCGCGCGGATATATTGCCTAAATTAATACAACATTGGAATGACAAATCGCTTCCACATAGCCCGTGGGGGGCTATAGGATTTTGAGCGAGGTCTGCACAGGAACGCGATCCGCGAAGCGGTGCCCGACTTGGTGTTCCTGCCGTGCCGCAACAACTGTGCTGCGCGGTCTGATCCCCAGGCTGAGGCTTGTTTCGTTGATCATGTGCCGGGGCTGGTCCGCTCGGGTACATGTCTCAGGAGGGCTTCAGGTGAACATCATCCATCGGTTCAGGCCGATCGCCGCCGCATCGCTGCTCGGCATCGCGGCCGTCCTTGCGGCAGCCAATTTCACCCAGGCCGACGAAGCGGTCGCCCGACCGGAGGCAGCGGTCTCGCCAATGAAGCGCGTGACGGAAGCCAGGGCGAAAGCAGCGGCGGAGAACCCCGACGCGGCCGACCGCGTCTATGGCGGCAACCAGGCCGAAAAGGGAGCCTACCCGTTCCAGGTCGCGCTGCTCACCACCGACAGGCTGGACGAGAATCCGGCATCGCAGGCCAACGCCCAATTCTGCGGCGGCAGCCTGATCGCGCCGCAATGGGTGCTGACGGCAGCACACTGCCTCAACGACAAGGGCCAGCCGGTTTCGCCCGAGAGCGTCACCGTGCTGACCGGTGCAACCGATCTCAGCGAAGGCAAGCGCCACAAGGTGGTGGAGGTCATCGTCAACGAAGGCTACAGCGAGCAGACCCTCGACAACGACCTCGGGCTGCTTCGGCTTGCCGAACCGGCCGACGCTCCGACCATCAAGGTCGCCCAGGACGCAACGCCCGAGACCGGCAAGACGACGGTCACCGGCTGGGGCAAGATGCAGGACGGCACCTTTCCGACCACGCTGATGGTCGCCGACCTCGACCTGCAGCCGAACCAGGCCTGCAACAGCGCCATCAAGGCCATCTATGCACATGATCTGAAGGCAGCACTTGGCGATTTGTCGCGCCGTATGCGCTATTCGAAAAAAGGCATCGACGCGGCCGCCAATGCGATCGCCGCCGACATGACCGACCCGCTGACCGGCAACATGATCTGCGCCGGCACCACCAGCGGCGTGCGCGATGCCTGCAATGGCGACAGCGGCGGCCCGTTGTTCATGACCGGCACCGGCGGGCCGGTCCAAATCGGCGTCGTCAGCTGGGGCGAAGGCCCGGCTGACGGCAGTGCTGCCTGCGGCCACAAGGACGCCTACGGCATCTACACGCGGCTGGTCAACTACACCGGCTGGATCGAGGCGAAGATGAAAAGCTCTGCTCCGGCGCCTGCCAAACCCAAGGCGGGACTCGGCACGGCGCAGAAGCCGAAAACGCCCTGAACCGCGGCCATTTGGCTTCCCATGAAAAACGGCGGGAGTGCCGCCGCTCTTATTTTGCCGGCTCGAGTGGTCTATTTTCGCGGCGGGCCTTTGCGCTCGGCCGAAGCTGCCCACAGATTGATATCGGACTCCCGGGCGTAGGTATCGATCTCGGCGAGTTCGGCATCGCTGAAGTCGAGCACCTTGAGCGCGCCGACGCAGTCCTCGACCTGCTCCGGCCGGCTGGCACCGATCAGCGCCGAGGTCACCCTGCCCTTGCGCAGCACCCAGGCCAGCGCCATCTGCGCCAGCGTCTGCCCACGCTTGCTGGCGATGGCGTCGAGCGCCTTGATGTTGGCGATGGTCTTGTCGTTGATGAAGGCTGTCTTCAGCGACTTGCCCTGGGAAGCACGGCTGCCGTCCGGAATGCCGCCGAGATACTTGTTGGTCAGCATGCCTTGCGCCAGCGGCGAGAACACGATGGAGCCGACACCGAGCCCTTCGAGCGTGTCGAGCAGGCCGTCTTCCTCCACCCAGCGGTTCAGCATCGAATAGCTCGGCTGGTGGATGACGCAAGGCGTGCCAAGCTGCTTCAAGATATCGGCGGCCTCGCGCGTGCGCTGCGAATTGTAGGACGAGATGCCGGCATAGAGCGCCTTGCCCGAGCGCACCGCATGGTCGAGCGCACCCATCGTTTCTTCCAGCGGCGTGTCGGGGTCGAAACGGTGCGAATAGAAGATATCGACATAGTCGAGCCCCATGCGTTTCAGGCTCTGGTCGAGGCTGGCCAGAATGTATTTGCGCCCGCCCCATTCGCCGTAGGGGCCGGCCCACATTTCGTAGCCGGCCTTCGTCGAGATGATCAGTTCGTCGCGGTAGGCGGCGAAGTCGGTGCGCAGGATTTCGCCGAAAGCGGTCTCGGCAGAACCGGGCGGCGGACCGTAATTGTTGGCGAGGTCGAAATGCGTGATGCCGAGGTCGAAGGCCTTGCGCGCGATCGCCTGCTTGGTCTTGTGCGGCGTGTCGTTGCCGAAATTATGCCACAACCCCAGCGAGATTGCCGGCAGCTTCAGGCCGGAGCGGCCACAGCGGTTGTAGATCATCTTTTCATAGCGGTTTTCGGCAGGCGTGTAGGGCATCGGAAAATCCTCAAATGAAAACGAGCCGGTCGGCTGCATCGCGACAACGCGGCGAGTTGGCTCTGCCCCTCACCCTTACCCTCTCTCCGTCGAAACGGGGAGAGGGTTGAGGTGTGCTGCCCTATTTCTTCTTCGCCAAAAGCGCCTTGGCTTCCTTGACGCCAAGTGCCGCCGGCCGTTCGCAGGTGGTCTGCATGGCGACGAACTTGCCGGTTTCGCCGGAGCGCAACAGGCCGGTCATCACGTCGACGGCGTGCAGCGCCAGTTCCATGGAACAGCGATGCGGCCGGCCTTCCGCGATCGCCACCGCCATGTCGGCGAGGCCCGATGTGCGGTAGTTGGCCATCATGCCTTGCGAATGCATCTCGTTGGGCACGCCGAACGGATGCGGCCAGTTCGGCAGCTTCTTGACCGGCTTGGCCGCGTCGGTGAAGCGAACGTCACCACCGAAGAAGTTCGGGTCCGGCACGAACACCGTACCCGCCTCGCCATAGAGTTCCATCGGCGCGTGGCCGTGGGCCCAGACGTCCCAGCTGGTGTTGAGCGTGATAACGGCGCCGTTCTCGAACTCCAGCAGCCCATGGATGGTCGTCGGCGTGTTGACCGGTATCTTTTCACCCGCGCGCGGCTTTGAACTGATCGTCCGCTCCTTGGCCGGCGTCGTCGCGAAGGCCGCGACCTGTTTCACCGGTCCGATCAGCTGGATCAGATTGGTGATGTAGTAAGGCCCGATATCGAGCACGGGACCGGCGCCCGGCTGGAAGAAGAAATCCGGATTGGGGTGCCAATGCTCCATGCCGTGGCCCATGACATGACAGGTACCACTCGTGACCTTGCCAAGCTTGCCGGTGTCGATCAGGTTGCGCACCAGCTGGTGCGCGCCGCCGAGGAAAGTGTCTGGCGCCGAGCCGATCCGAAGACCCTTTTTCTGCGCCCGCTTCTTAAGGTCGAGCCCTTCCTTGACCGACAGCACGAACGGTTTTTCCGAATAAACGTGCTTGCCGGCGTCGAGTATCTGCTTCGACACCTCATAATGCACCGCCGGGATGGTCAGGTTGACGATGATGTCGATGTCGTCGGCCCTGAGCAGGTCTTCGACGGTCTCGGCGCGCAGCTTGAACTCCTTCGCCCGAGCCCTGGCCGCCTCCATGTTGATGTCGGCGCAGGCACGCATCTCGATGCCGCGAAACAGCGGCGCCAGCGAAAAATACGCTTTCGAGATGTTGCCGCAGCCGATGACGCCGATGCCAAGTTTCTTTGCCATGCTGATTGCTCCTAATAGGTTTTGGCGGCTGCGATGGAGCGGCGGGCGAAACGCTCGATGTCGTTGGGGTTGTCCTGTTCCATGACGTAGTATTGGGCAGCACTCTTGGCACGCAGCACCTTGACCAGGCCGGCCCAGTCGATGGTGCCATGGCCGACATCCGACCAGCCATCCTCATCCAGCCCCTCGCCGGGCTTGGCCATGTCCTTGACGTGGACGGCGCTGATGCGCTTGCCGTGTTTTTCGATCCACGACAACGGATCATCGCCGCCGCGCACCACCCAGGCAACGTCCATCTCCCAGCTGACATCGGGCGCGGATGACAGGATGTGGTCCTGCGGCACCGATCCGTCGGCAAGTTTCTTGAACTCGAAATCATGGTTGTGCCAGGCAAAGCCGTAGCCGGCCTTTTTCGCGGCGTCGCCGACCTTGGCCAGGCGTTCGCCGAAGCCGCGCCAGCCGGCGGCGTCGGATGGCCGCTGGTCGGGCATCAGGAAAGGGCAGATGAGCAGCGTGATACCGAGTGCGTCGGCGGTTCTGCGCACGCCGTCGAAATCGTTCTCGAGAGCGTCGATCGAGAAATGCCCAGTCGGCATGGCAAGCCCGTTCTTGTCGAGCTCGGCACGGAAAGCCTCGGGATCATCATAGACGCCGCCAAAACCTTCGACCTGAGCGTAGCCGAGCTTGCCGAGCGTGGCGAGCACACCGTCCCAGGGTTGGAAATTGCGGGCGCTGTAAAGTTGGAATGACCAATTCATCGTCTCTGTCCGTTTCGCTTGGGGATTGTCGTTGGAAGGTTGGTTCTCGGAAGCTAGATGCGTGTGCCGGTTGCCGTGTCGAAAAGCGAGGCGCGCATCGGATCGAAGCCAAGCGTCACCGCCTCGTCGTTCTTGGGCGTGCGTTCCGAGGTCACCCGGACGCTGAAATTCTGCTGGGCAAGCATCAGCCAGACCAGCGTGTCGGAGCCCATGGGCTCGACCACCTCGACATTGGCGGCTATCGAGAACGGCCAGCCGGTGCCACTGTTCAGACTGACATGCTCGGGCCTGATACCGAATGTGACGGGGCCTGGAGCCGGAGGCTTGGCAAAGTCGTAAGTGCCGAGCGGGATCTTGATATCCTCGGCCGCGAACCGCCAGCCGCCGTCCGCGTCTTCCAGACGGCCATCGACGAAGTTCATTGCGGGCGAGCCGAGGAAGCCGGCGACGAAGCGGTTGACCGGACGGTTGTAGATGGTCTGCGGCGCATCGAGCTGCTGGATGACGCCGCCCTTCATCACCGCGATACGGTCGGCCAGCGTCATCGCCTCGATCTGGTCGTGGGTGACGTAGATCATGGTGTTCTGCAGCTTGCGATGCAGCAGCTTGATCTCGACGCGCAGTTCGGCGCGCAGCTTGGCATCGAGATTGGACAGCGGCTCGTCGAACAGGAACACGTCGACATCGCGCACCAGCGCCCGTCCGATGGCGACGCGCTGGCGCTGGCCGCCGGAAAGTGCGGCCGGCTTACGCTGCAGCAGCGGCTCGATCTGCAGGATTTCAGCCGCCCGCGCGATCCGCTTGGCGATCTCTTCTCTTGGCGTGCCGGCGACACGCAGCCCAAAGGACAGGTTCTTTTCCACCGTCATTTGCGGATAGAGCGCATAGGACTGGAACACCATGCCGATGCCGCGGTCCTTGGGCTCTTCCCAGGTGACGTTCTTGCCCTTGATGAAGATGCGGCCTTCGGAGACATCGAGCAGGCCGGCAATGCAGTTGAGCAAGGTCGACTTGCCGCAGCCGGACGGCCCGAGCAGCACGATGAACTCGCCATCGGCGACATCGAGATTGAGCGTCTCCAGGACGGTCACCGCGCCGAAATTCAGCGACAGGTCCTGGATCGAAACGCTGGTATCGTTGGCTGCCGTCATCGCCATCACCCCTTCACCGCGCCGGCGGCGATGCCGCGTACGAAAAGCTTGCCGGAAATGAAGTAGACGATCAGCGGCACTAGCCCGGTCAGGATGGTTGCGGCCATGTTGACGTTGTACTCCTTCACGCCTTGTACCGAATTGACGATGTTGTTGAGCTGCACCGTCATCGGATAGGTGTCGGGGCGGGTGTAGACGACGCCGAACAGGAAGTCGTTCCAGATGCCGGTCACCTGCAGGATGATGGCGACGACGAAGATCGGCAGCGACATCGGCAGCATGATGCGCAGGAAGATGCCCCAGAAGCCGGCGCCGTCGACGCGTGCCGCCCGGAACAGCTCTTCCGGCATCGAGGCGAAATAATTGCGGAACAGCAGCGTCAGGATCGGCATGCCGAAAATGGAATGGACGATCACCAGCCCGCTGAGGCTGCCGTAGAGGCCGATTTCGCGCAGGATGATGACGATCGGATAGATCATCACCTGGTAGGGAATGAAGGCGCCGACGATCAGGATGATGAAGAACGTATCGGCGCCCTTGAAGCGCCAATTGGCCAGTGCATAACCATTCACCGAGGCGATGGCGATCGACAGCAGCACCGACGGCACGGTGATCCGCACCGAATTCCAGAAACCGCGCGAGAGCCCGTCGCAGTTAAGGCCGGTGCAGGCCGTTGACCACGCCTTGACCCACGGCTCGAAGGTGATCTCGAGCGGCGGTGAGAAGATGTTGCCGAGCCGGATCTCCGGCATGCCCTTGAGCGAGGTGACGACCATGACATAGAGCGGCAAGAGGTAGTAGACCGCCATGACGAACAATGTGCCGTAGAGGAAGACGTTGCGGCGCGAAATCATGCGGCGCGGCTTTGGACCGTAGGGCCCGGCGATGTCCTGGCGCGCGCCGGCGGCAGTGCTTGCTTGAGCGGTGATGTCTGCAATGCTCATTTGCGTCGCCCGAACTCGAGATAGGCCCAAGGCACGATGACGATCACCACCGAGAGCAGCATCATGGTCGAGGCGGCAAAACCCTGGCCGAGGTTCTGGGCGAAGAACATATAGTCGTAGACGTACTTGGCCGGCACTTCGGAGGCGATGCCCGGGCCGCCGCTGGTCTGGGCCACGACCAGGTCATAGACCTTGACGATGCCGGAAGCGATGATGACGAGCGTGGTGATGAAGACCGGCCGCATCATCGGGATGACGATGAACAGATAGGTCTTCCACATCGGGATCCCATCCACGCGCGCCGCCTTCCAGATGTCTTCGTCGATACCGCGCAGGCCGGCCAGCATCAGGCACATGATGAGCCCGGTGCCTTGCCACAGCGCAGCGATCGATATGCCGTAGATGACGATGCTGGAATTGTAGAGCGGGTCGAAGCTGAAGCTCGTCCAGCCGAAGTCCCGCACGACATGCTGGATGCCGAAATCCGGATTGAGCAACCACTGCCAGACCAGGCCGGTGACGATGAAGGAGAGCGCGAAAGGATAGAGGAAGATGGTGCGGAACGTGTCCTCGAAGCGGATCTTCTGATCGAGCAGCGCGGCAAGCAGAAAACCGATGACCAGCGAGAACACCAGCGAGATCGCGCCGTAGATCAACAGGTTCTCGATCGAGATCAGCCAGCGCGGCGCCGCCCACAGGCGGTAATACTGGTCGAGCCCGACGAAATTCAGGCGCGGCAGGAGCTTCGAATTGGTGAAGGAATAGAGCACCGTCCAAACGGTGCCGCCGACGAAAACCACCATGGCGGTGAGGATCATCGGGATCGAGGCGAGCTTCGCATTGAGGTTGCGGAACAGAAGGTTGGGGCGTTCGCTCTTGCTCATCTCGTCAGCCGGCTGGGTAAGGGCGGTGCATTCCCGGCCCTGCATTCGCAAGGCCGGAATGAGGCGGGTTGCCTCCAGCGTCAGTCCGCCGAAGCGATGAGGTCGGCGAAGCGCTTCTGCGCGTCTTCGACGGTCAGTTCCGGCTTGGCGAAGAATTCGGCGAAAAGGTCTTCCTTCTGTTTCTGGGTGTCCTGTGAAAGCAGTTGGTCCGTCCACGGCATGACGGCGCCCTTGGCAAGAATGGCGAGGCCCTTCTTCATGCAGTCGTTGGCCGCATTGAGATCGACGTCGCCGCGCACCGGCAGGGATCCCTTCTTTAGATTGAAGGCAACCTGCGTCTTGGGATCGAGCAGCGTCTCGGCCAGCACCTCCTGCGCCTTGCTCTTGTCGGCATCCTTGAGCAGCGGGAAGTAGAAGGCGTCACCGCCCGTGGCTATCACCTCGTTCAGCCCAAGGCCCGGCAGGCAGGTATAATCCTTGCCGGCGGTCTTGCCGGCAACCTGGAACTCGCCCTGCGCCCAGTCGCCCATGATCTGGCCAGCGGCCTTGCCGGTGATGACCAGGTTGGTCGCCTGGTTCCAGTCCTGCACATTGGTGTTCTTCGCCATCTTGCGGGCATCGTCCGCGGCCTTGAAGACCTTGGCGACTTCGGGCCCGGCGGCGAACTTGGCATCCTTGTCCTTGTAGACCTTGAGGAATGTGTCCGTACCGCCCACAGCCGCAAGCAGGACGTCGAAGGCACCGGAGGATTGCCAGGCCTGACCGCCGACGGCGAGCGGGATGATGCCGGCCTTTTCCAGCGCCGGCGCTGCCGCCACGAATTCATTCCAGTCCTTCGGCAACGGCACGCCGGCCTTCGCGAAGGCTTCGTTGGACAGCCACAGCCACTGCCAGGAATGGATGTTGACGGGCACGCAGTAGATCTTGCCGTCGATGGTGCAGCCGTCGAGCAGGCTCTTCGGCCGGACGACATCAGTCCACTTGCCCTTGGTGGCGACGTCGGTGAGGTCGCGCATCAGGCCGGCCTGCACCAGTTCCTCCGCCTGCCGGCCATGGTTGAACTGCGTGGCGCCCATCGGATCGCCACCGGTGATGCGGCTGATCATGATTGGCCGCGCCGTGCCGCCGGAGCCGGCAATGGCGCCATCCACCCAGTGGTTGCCGGTCGCATCGAATGCCTTGGCAAGTTCCGCAACCGCCGCCGCCTCGCCGCCCGACGTCCACCAATGGGTGACTTCCAGGTCCGTCGCGGCCGCTTGGCCGGCAAACTGCAACGCGGCCGTCGCTGCCAGCGCAGCGGTCAAAAGTGTGTATCGCATTTCGGCTCCTCCCAGATCTGAAACGTTACAGATTTTCGATACGGCAATTGCGCGGGCTGTGCAACCCGTCAACGAAGCGCCCTCGATATTTTTTCGGACCGCGAACAAATTCACATGAATGATCGCGCTTCCCATGCACTGCAGCATGGTTTGTTGCGGCGCAAACACCGAAATGCCGCCTGATACGGGCAAAAGGCGTCGGCAGAGGCGATTTCTCCTGGAATCCCAATGCGTTTCGCAAAAGAACCATCCACCTCGTGGCGATGGACATGTAACTCGATATGGCAATCTGTAACGTTTCAGTATATTGAGGCTTTGCCGGGGCTGGAACGCATATCGTACCGCTATGGCGGCGATTGCCGACATGGCTCGCGGCTGCTATGCGCCTGACGGGCGGGACGAATGGACAGACAGCGTACGGACAAGAACGGGGAGACCTCGGCACAGGGACGGCCGACGTTGAAGACGCTTGCCTTCATGACCGGGCTCGGCGTCACCACTGTGTCACGCGCCTTGAAGGATGCCCCGGAAATCGGCGCCGAAACCAGGCGTCGCGTCCAGCTCGTCGCCAAGCAGATCGGCTACCGGCCGAACCGCGCCGGCGTGCGTCTGCGCACCGGCAGGACCAATGTCATCAGCCTCGTGCTCAACACCGACCGCGAGATCATGAGCTTCGTCTCGGACATCATCTACGGCGTTTCGGAAGTGCTCGCCGAAACGCCCTATCACCTGATCGTCACGCCCTATTCCCGCTCGCAGGATCCGATGGAGCCGATCCGCTATCTCGTCGAGACCGGCTCGGCCGACGGAGTCATCATTTCGCGCACCCAACCGAACGATCCGCGCGCCCGCTACATGCTCGAGCACGGCATGCCCTTTGCCACGCATGGGCGCACCGACATGGGCCTCGTCCATCCCTACCATGACTTCGACAACCATGTTTTCGCGATGGAAGCCGTGCGCCGCCTGGCGAGCATGGGCAGGCACAAGCTGGCGCTTCTGTCGCCGCCGCCCGGGCTGACCTATTATGGCCACACGCTGAACGGCTTTGCCGATGCGCTAAGCGAGGTCGGAGCCAGCGAAATTCCGTTCAACACCGTTTCCATCGATCACACGATCGAGCAGATCAGGACCAGAACCGCGCAGGTGATGCGCCGCGAGAACAGGCCGGACGGCTTCGTCAGCAGCGCTGCCGCCGCGACACTGGCGATCGTCGCCGGCATCGAGGATGCCGGCCTCAAGCTTGGCCGCGACGTCGATGTCGTGTCCAAGCAGTCGTCGGACCTGTTGCACCTGTTCCGGCCGGAATTGCTCGTCGTCAACGAGAACTTCCGCCTGGCCGGCTCCGATCTCGCCCGCTCCGTGCTCGGCTGGATCGGCGGCGCCGCACCCGGCTCGTTGCAGCGCCTGGTCGCCACCAGCGAGGTTCGGGCGTTCAGCCCGCCGGTTTCCGTTTAGGCCCTTGGGCTAACCAGCCGCACCGCTTCCCCACGGCCCATGGAACGCGCCTTTGTCGTCGATACGCTCGAAGCCGTGCGCGCCGAAAAAGTCGCGCTGCGCCTGGATCAGGTTCGACGTGCCGCGGCCCTGGCGGTAGCTGTCGAAATAGGCAAGTGCGGAAGACAGCGCCGGAACCGGCGAGCCGGCCTCCGAAGCCCTCGCCACGATGCGCCGCAGCGACGGATGCGCTTCCTGCATCAGCGCGATGAAGGCCGGGGCCATCAGCAGGTTGGTCGAGGCGCCGCCCTTGCTGAAGGCCTCCGCCATGGTGTCGAGCATCTGCGAGCGGATGATGCAGCCGGCGCGCCAGATCCTGGCGATGGTCGGCATTGGCAGGTTCCAGTTGAATTCCTTGGAGGCGCCGCTCATCACCGCAAAACCTTGGGCGTAGGCGGCGATCTTGCCGGCGAACAGCGCCAGTTCCAGATCTTTCAGCAAGGCGTCCTTGTCACCGGAAATCTTCGTCACGCCGATGTTGCCATAGGCCTTTTCCGCCGCCAGCCGCTCGTCCTTGATCGACGATAGAACGCGCGCCGCCACCGCCGCCTCGATCGCGGTGGCCGGGATGCCGAGCTGCTGCGCCTCGATGACAGACCATTTGCCGGTGCCCTTCTGGCCGGCGCGATCAAGGATGATGTCGACCACCGGCTTGCCGGTCTTCGGATCGTCTGATGCCAGCACCTTGGCGGTGATCTCGATCAGGTAGGAATTGAGCCGGCCCTTGTTCCAGTTGGCGAACACCGTGCCGATCTCCTTCGGGTCCATGCCCAGGCCGTCGCGCAGGATGCCGTAGATCTCCGCGATCATCTGCATGTCGGCATATTCGATGCCGTTATGGATGGTCTTGACGAAATGTCCGGCGCCGTCGGTGCCGAGCCATGCCGCGCAGGGTTCGTCCTTGAACTTGGCGGAGATCGCCGTCAGCACCTTCTCGACGCGTTTCCATGAGTCCTCCGTGCCGCCGACCATGATCGACGGTCCGTGGCGCGCACCCTCCTCGCCGCCGGACACGCCCATGCCGATGAAGGTGAGACCCGAGCCGGAAAGCTCGGAGAAGCGCCGCATCGTGTCGCGGAAATTGGCGTTGCCGGCGTCGATGACGATGTCGTTGGCCGACAGCACGCCGCGCAGAGCCGCGATCTGTTCGTCGACCGGCTTGCCGGCCAGCACCATGATGATGATCGGGCGCGGCGGCCGGATCGCGGCGGCAAGCTCTTCCAGGCTGTAGCAGGGCACGACCATGTCCCTGAGCGCGCCGGCATTCTCGATGAAAGCGTCCGTGCGCGCCCTGGTGCGGTTGAAGACGGCGATGCGATGCCCGTGCTCGGCGATGTTGAGCGCCAGGTTGGAGCCCATCGTGCCAAGGCCGATCAGGCCGATTTCGGCTTTTTCCATCGTTTTTTTCCTGCCTTCGGATTTTGTTGAGATCGCGTTTTGCCGCGATGATTGACGGGCCTTTCGGGCTGCGTCAACCGCCTCGCCGAATTGTGTTGATGCCGCGGCGTGTGAGATTCAGGTCAGGCCGAGTCGAGAATGGTGGTTTCCGAGAACCGGAGCGGAGCGTACTTAAAGTACGTGAGCACCGGAAGCGCAGGAAGCCGCCGTTCGCAGGCCGGCATCACCTGAATATCACTCGGCGCGGATGTCGACGGGCGCCTCGATCTTCACCATCTCGAAGTCCGAGACCAGTATGTCGATGCGCACCGTCCACCGGCCGGCCACCGGGATGACGAGGTTGTCGACACGCCAACTGCCGTCGCCGGGCTTGGCCGCCGCGCGCTTCAAGGGCTCGATGCCCGAATCGGGTTTCGACAGCACAAGCGTCACCTCCTTGGCGTCGAGCGGGCCGAAATCGCCGCTCATGATGATCATCGAGGCGACGACCGGTCCGGCATGGCCCGGCGTGATGCTGAGATCGGCCATCGCTTTCAGCGCGTGGATATGGACCGACACCGGTTGCGCTGCCGCAATCGCGAGGGCTCGTGGCGGCGGCGTGAAGCGCCAGCCCGCGGCAACGCCGAAAATCGCCAACACGATCAACATCTCGACGCCGATCGAGCGGACCAGCCTGCGTTGAACTTCCGTCGATCCCGCCTCGGCCGATGCCGTGAGTTTCCAGCGGTTGACGGCGGCGAGCGTGAACAGAAAGACCAACAGCCCGAGTTTGATCAGCAGCAGCCTTCCATAGGCGGTGTCGACCAATGCCGCGGGTGTTTGCACCTGGATGACGGCAAGCACGATGCCGGCAGAGGCAAGCACGGCCACCACCGGCAGGATCGCCCAAGAAAACCGCCGCAGGAATGGCGTGGCCCCCGCCGATTGCCCCTTCAGCGCCAGCCCGAGTGGGACCAATGCGCCGGCCCACAACGCGATGCCGACGCCGTGCAGGAACACCATCGGCCGCGTCAGCCATTGCGGTTCGGCGGCACTGGCATGGCCGCTGGCGGCAAGGGCAACCCCCACCCCGGCCAGACCTGCCAGCGCAAGTGGTTTGGCGGTGGCGCGGGGGCCGGCCAGCGACAGCAGGCCAAGCCCCAGCGCAATCAGCGCGACCAGCACCGTCCAGCCGAAACTGGTGCCGAGTCCGGTCCGCCAGATAACCGCCTGTGCCAGATGGGAGAGCGGTGCCCCGAGCGCATCAAGCCCCTGCAAGCCGAGCGACAAGGGCGCCGCGACAAGTCCGCCCAGGATTGCGGCTGCAACGAAGCGCTGTCCGGCGCGGCCACCTTGGGACAGCCAGGCGAGGGCGAAAGCGCCGCCGACGCCGAGAAAAAGGCCGAGGTAGAGAAAAACCTTGCCGAGCCAGATCGCCGACCGCAACGGCCAGTCGACGGCTTCGGACACGGCGGGCGGCTCGCTGGGCGCGCCGATGGAAAACAGCAGCGATCCGCCGACGGGATGACCGTCTGCGGAGATGACGCGCCAGCTCAAGACATGCGTACCGGATTTGAGCGGTTGCGGATTGTCGATCTCGAGCGTCTGGTCGCTGAGCCGGAATGACGTCAGAGCAACCGGCGTGCCGTCGGGCTTCACCAAGGTCAGCACCAGCGGCGAGACCGGCTCACTGAAGGTCAGCGAGAACTGTGCCGGCCCCTGTTCCAGCACCGCGCCGTCGGCCGGATCGGTCTTGATCAGCGCGGCATGGGCAAAGGCCTGATCTGACACGGCAAGGCTGGCAAGAAACACGATCACGGCCAACAGGCCGGCGGCAAGCCGGCCGGCAGGTTTGCAGGCCATGGAAGCCGTTTGCAGGAGGGGGGTCGTGCTCATGTCACCGCCACGAAAAAGAGCGGCGCGCTCGAATGAGCGCGCCGCCATGGAGATAATTTATTAGGCCACAGCTTGATGCCCGGTTCCGGGTTTTCCAGCGCGTCCTCATCCTGGCCGGCTGCCGGGATTTCGATCCAGCGGTCGGCGGCCCCATCGCATTCCTGCACAACCGGGAAGTAAAGCTTCTGGCCGACAGGGAGATCCGCCGTCAGCGTCGCGCGGAAGACGAACTCGTCGTAGAATTCATCTGGCAGGCTGCCGCCGCTCCAGTCGACCTCCTTGACCCCGTCGGCAACCGCCTGACCATAGAGCTGGTAGGATTTGTCGTACTTGCCCTTCTTGGTCTGCAGCGTCCAGCCAGGCTTCGGCATCGGCTTCACCGCGATCACCCCTTCCGGAATCTGCACGCGCACGGCGATCGTCGCCTTGCCCTCGCAACCATGCGGCACGCGCAAAACGGCCTTGTAGGTCGACCCAACGGCCGCTTCCTGCGTTTCGAACGTGATATGCGCGAAGGCGGCACTGGTTCCGAGCACGAGAAGTACTGCGGCCGACAAAAGATACTTGTTCATGATGGTCCCTCAAATTTCAAACTGGCCGGGTCAATTGGCGTGATCGTCCATGGCGCCACCGCCTATGCCTTCGACAGCGAAATCGACGCTGACGGCGCCGGCCTTTTCGAAGGTCAGGGTAGCGGAGAACTTTTCGCCCTGTTTAGGTTGCCGCTTCAGGCCGATGAACATCAAATGATAGCCGCCAGGCGCAAGGGCTACCTTGCCGCCGGCCGGAATTTCCAGGCCGCCGGCAACCGGCCGCATGGTCATGACGCCGTCCTTGACGCCCATCTGATGCAGCTCGGCCTTTTCAGAGACATCGGAGGAAATCGACACCAGCCGGTCCGGCGCACTGCCGTTGTTGGTGATGGTGAAATAGCCGCCGGCGACCTTGGCGCCGGCCGGCGTGGCGCGCGACCAGGGGTGGCCGATTTCGAGATCGCCAACCTTGAACTCATGCGCGAGGACGGACTGGGCGCCTGTGAACAGCAGCGCAAGAGCCAGCACGGCAATGCCGACACGCTCTTCGATGCCGCGTAGAATGCCGCCGGGCATAAGACGCGCGGCGTCAGGGAAAAAATAGGACATGGTTGCTCCATGAAGTGAAGGTCGCGCCGTTGCCGGTCGCGAGCAGTTTGATCTTTGGATGGGTACGCCCACGAAAGGTTCCGCCGGGCAAACAGGCTCAGGCCGTCAGCGGCGGCGCACGCGGGTTCGACGGCGAGCGCTCACGCGCAAAGTCGAGATGGATGACCGCCGGAAAAACAAAGGCGACCGTTTTGAAGGAAAGGCTGCCCAGCGCCAGGCCAGCACCGGGCGGCGGCGCAAAGGCCGCCGAAACCATGCTGCAGCCGAGCACGCAGCATGCCGGAAGATGGGACGGCGGCTGGTTGTCTCCGGGAAGCTGGGTTGCGCCCTCATGGGTGCAGATGACGTTGCCGAAGGCGTCGAGCTGCGATGCATTGGGACTGGTGCCGAAGGCGAATGCTCCGAGCGTCGACTGGAGCAACAGCAGATAGGCCGCGACCAGCGCGACCGGCATGCTCCACCGTCTCCTCGATACGCCCAAAGCCCTGCCTCTTAGCAGCAATGAACCATATCTAGCACGGCGCCGCCGGGTGGAAAATCGCCAAATCGCCGCGGCGCCAACGCGGCAGGCTCAATGCATGTCGCCCAAAAGTATAGCGGTTTTGGGACAACGACATGCATGAACAAGACACTGAACCGCGATGCGGTTCAGGATTTTTGCAGCGACCGGCTCTCCGGGATCGAGGTCAGCAATGTCTGGCGCGCCGACTTCAGGTGCTTGCGGCAAGCGGCGTCGACCTTGCCGAGATCGCGTGATTTCAGCGCCTCTATGTAGACCAGATGCTCACCGATCGCGACTTCGTTGCGCTCGCGTTCCTGCGCCTTGTTCCACTGGTAATGGTAGTGGAAGATCATGGCGATGACATCGTAGAAATCGACGATGAAGCGGTTGCGCGACGCCCGGTGGATGAGCCGGTGGAAGCGCTCGTCGAGTTCGGAGAATTCGGTGAAGCGGGTGGCGATGTCGTTTGCCAACTGGCGATGCTCGTCTTCCAGACGGTCGAGATCGGTCCAGACCGCGCTGTCCTGCGGTAAAACGGCAAAGGCAGCCGCCGAGCGCAGTTCGAACATTTCGCGGATTTCGGTCAGCTCCAGCGCGAAGGCGCGGGTAAAACCCTTCAGCACCCAGTGACTGTTGCGACGCTTCTCGATCAGGCCGAAGCGGGAGAAGCGGATCAGGAACTCGCGCACGCTGGTGGTGCCGACGCCGATCTCACGCGCCAGTTCGAGTTCGTTGATCTGCATGCCGGCTTCGGCACCGCCGGCGAGCAGCCGACGCATGAACGACCGTTCGATGATCTCGGCCAGCGTGTCGGTCTCCTCCTCGGGGAAGAAATCATCGGGACGCGTCTCGCGCAGCACCGTCTTGGCGCGCTTGTTCCAGGCGATCAGCCCAGTCTCTTCCATGCGCGCCAGAATGGTGCGCACCGTGGTACGGCTGACGCCAAGCAAGGTACCCAGTTCCGGCTCCGAAGGCAGGCTGCGCGTTTCGTCGAGCAGCCGCAGGCAGCGGTTGTAGGCATCCTTGTAGACGTTGTTGCTCTTCGACATCCCTGATCCGTTGCACCCGTCGCTTGCCGCGGCCGGTTTGAAGCGCGATATGACGTTCCCATGGCCCTGAAAAGCGAATTCGCTTTCCGGAACACCCAAGGCATGCGGAACTCCCCGGTGAAAAAACAATTGACGCAAAACTGTTTTTTCACGATAAAAGACAATATCTCTAAACAGACGCGTGTCAATCCGTCCGCGCAACCCAGGATCACCCAGGAAACCGCCCGTGAACGCCTCCAACTGCATTCTTCTGTCCCCCGCCGACAATGTCGCCGTCGCCAACGGCCGCATCGAGATCGGCACCGCGCTGCCGGGCGGTGCCGTCGCCAGTGTGTTGATCGAGCCCGGCCACAAGGTGGCGATCAAGCCGATCGCCGCCGGCGAGGCCGTGGTGAAATACGCCCAGGCGATCGGTCGCGCGACACAGGATATTGCGGCGGGCGAGCACGTGCATTCGCACAATCTGGTGTTCGAATCCGGCCGCTTGCCGGTCGTGCCCCCGAGCGAGGCCGAGCACGCGACGGAGGCCGACCGCGCCCGCACCTTCATGGGCTATCGCCGCGCCGATGGCCGCGCCGGCACGCGCAACTTCATCGGCATCGTCGCCAGCGTCAATTGCTCGGCCACCGTCTGCCATTCCATCGCCGACACCGCCAACCGCACGCTTTTGCCGAAATATCCCGGCATCGACGGCTTCGTGCCGATCGTGCACGGCCAGGGCTGCGGCATGAGCGGCACCGGCGACGGCATGATGGTGCTGCACCGTACACTCGCAGGCTACGCCCGCCACCCGAATTTCGGCGGCGTGCTGATGGTCGGCCTCGGCTGCGAGGTCAACCAGCTCACCCTCTACGGCCAAAAGGGCGTCGCTGCCGGCAAGCGCCATTTCAACATCCAGGACGCCGGCGGATCGCGCAAATCGGTGGAAAAGGCGATGGACGTGCTGGCCGAGATCGCCGAGGAAGTGGGCCAGCTGAAGCGTGAGCCGATCCCGGTCAGCGAGATCGTCGTCGGCCTGCAATGCGGCGGCTCCGACGGCATGTCGGGCATTACAGCCAATCCGGCACTGGGCGCGGCTGTCGATATCCTGGCTGGCGTCGGCGGCATCGGCATCCTCTCCGAGACGACGGAGATCTATGGCGCCGAACATCTGCTTGCTTACCGCGCGGCAACGCCGGAGATCGCGCAGAAGCTCGACGGCTTTGTGAAATGGTGGGAGGACCATGTCGCCAAGCACGGCGCCTCGATCGACAACAATCCCTCGCCCGGCAACAAGCGCGGCGGCCTCACCACCATCCTGGAGAAGTCGCTCGGCGCGGTCGCCAAGGGCGGCCAGACGCCACTCAACGGCGTCTTCGGCTATGCCGAAAAAGTCACTGGCAGCGGTCTGGTGTTCATGGACACGCCCGGCTACGACCCGGTTTCGGCGACCGGCCAGGTGGCGGGCGGCGCCAACGTCATCGTCTTCACCACCGGCCGTGGCTCCTGCTTCGGCTGCCGTCCGACGCCGTCGATCAAGGTCGCCACCAACTCGACGATGTACCACCAGATGGAAGAGGACATGGACGTCAATTGCGGCGTCATCGCCTCGGGTGAAAAGACCATCGCCGGCATGGGCCGCGAGATCTTCGAACTGATCGTCGAAACGGCTTCCGGCCGCAAGACCAAGAGCGAGGACTTCGGCTACGGCGACAACGAGTTCGTGCCCTGGCATCTGGGCGCAACACTTTAGATTTTACTGATATAAAGTAGACTGCGCGCCGGCCAGTTGGCTGGCCACGGGGAGGTTGTGCATGGAAAGACGCCGCATCGGCCAGACAGCGCTGGAAGTCACCGAGGTCAGCTTTGGCGGCGCTGCACTTGGCGGCCTTTACCGCGCCTGTTCGCGCGAAGCGGCGATGGAGACGCTGCAGGGCGCCTGGGATGCCGGCCTGCGCTATTTCGACACCGCACCCTTTTACGGTTTCGGACTGTCGGAGCGCCGCTTCGGCGACTTCCTGCGCTACAAGCCGCGCGATTCCTATGTGCTGTCGACCAAGGTCGGCCGGCTGTTCCGCCCGGTGTCGGAGGATCAGGTTCCCGATCACTCCTATGTCGATCCGCTGCCCTTCGCGCTCGACTACGACTATTCCTATGACGGCATCATGCGGTCGGTCGAGTTCAGCTATGCGCGGCTTGGCCTAAACAGGATAGACATCCTGTTTGTCCACGACATCGGCGCCTACACCCATGGTGTCGAGAAGACCAAGCTGCACTTTCGCGACCTGATGGACGGCGGCCTCAAGGCACTCGAAGAGCTGAAACGGTCCGGCGTCATTTCCGCCTATGGGCTTGGCGTCAACGAGGTGCAGATCTGTCTGGACGTGATGCGCGAGGCGCCGCTCGACTGCATCCTGCTCGCCAGCCGCTATTCCTTGCTCGACCGCAGTGCCGAAGCGGAGTTGCTGCCCCTATGCCGGGCGCGGCAGACCTCCTTGGTCATTGGCGGCGTGTTCAACTCCGGCATCCTGGCGACCGGACCGGTGCAAGGCGCACATTTCGACTACCGCCCTGCCAGCCATGACGTGCTCGACCGCGTCGGCGCAATGGAGAGGATCGCCGCCGAGGGTGGCTATCCGCTCGCCGCCGCCGCGTTCCAATTCCCCTTGCATGAACCTGCCGTCGCCACCGTGCTGACCGGCACCGCCAAGCTGGCGAACCTGACGCGTAACCTCCAACTGCTCGACATCGACGTGCCGGAGACGGAATACGCCAGATATCGTCCCCACACGCTGGTGCAGGAGCTGGCGTGAAACTTCATATTCTTGCGGTCACACGAAGGAATGGATATTCCATATTGACGAAATGGTGGAATTAATATTCCATACATTCCCGGAATGGAACGGAAGCGTGACGGCGTCGATGGGGAGCAGCGCGGTGGATTTGCTTCTGCCAGACCTCGCAAGGACTGATCAAACACCGCTTGCATCGATCTGTTCGATGCATTATCAAAACATGGCAATTGTTTTTTATTGATAAAGTTCTGTTTGGGCCGCGCCTATCCGGACGGAGCTTCCGTAACGTTCACCGGGCGACTTTAGGGAGGAAACCTCATGAAATTCGCGACCAGCATTCTCAACCGCCGCGCCGTCATGGCGCTGGCAGCAGCTTCGATGCTCGCCGGCGTCATGCATTCGGCGCCGGTTTCGGCGGCGGACGTCACCATTCCGATCATCGTCAAGGATACCACGTCGTTCTACTGGCAGATCGTTCTGGCCGGCGCCCGCAAGGCCGGCAAGGATCTCGGCGTCAACGTGCCGGAACTCGGCGCCCAGGCTGAAACCGACGTCAACGGCCAGGTCTCGATCCTCGAGAACGCCGTTGCCAGCAACCCGGCGGCCATCGTCATTGCGCCGACCGAGTTCAAGGCGCTTGGCAAGCCGATCGATGAAGCCGCTGCCAAGGTCAAGGTCATCGGCATCGACTCCGGCGCCGACTCCAAGGCCTTCACCTCGTTCCTGACCACCGACAACGTCCAGGGCGGCCGCGTCGCTGCCGACGGCCTCGCAGCCGCCATCGGCGCCGCCAACGGCGGCAAGATCGAGGGCGACGTCGCCCTGATCACCAACGCACCGGGCGCCGGCTCGCTCGAACAGCGCAAGCAGGGCTTCACCGAACAGCTGGCCGCCAAATATCCGGGCCTCAAGCTGGTCGCCGATAAATATGCCGACGGCCAGGCCACCACCGGCCTCAACATCGCCACCGACCTGATCACCGCCAACCCGAACCTCAAGGGCATCTTCGCTTCCAACCTGATCATGGCGCAGGGCGTCGGCCAGGCTGTCGCGGAAAACAGCCTTGGCGGCAAACTGGCGCTGGTCGGTTTCGACAGCGACGAGAAGCTGATCAAGTTCCTCAACGACGGCGTCATTTCCGCCCTCGTCGTCCAGGATCCGTACCGGATGGGCTATGACGGCATCAAGACCGCACTCGCCGCCTCCAAAGGCGAAAAGGTCGAAGCCAATGTCGACACCGGCGCCAATCTGGTGACCAAGGACAACATGAAAGACCCCAAGATCGACGCGCTGCTCAATCCGAAGCTCTGAGCCGCATCCGCAATCGTCTCCGGGGCACCTCGCCCCGGAGACACAAGCTGCCGCACAAACGGCTTGGCAATCCGCACGCCTGAGCTAGGCTGTTTTCGAGGCATATCCTTGCCTCGCCGCGTGCCAATCGTGAGGCCAGCCTGGGAAGCCAATCCGGGAGGCCAATCTGGGAGGATTGTCATGATTTCGACGGCGCAGGAACTGCATCCCACACCCGTTCTGGAACCGGGGCGGACCATCCTCGAATTGCGCGGGCTGGAGAAGCGCTATCCCGGCACCCACGCGCTGAAGCCGGTCGACCTCGCCTTCAAGTCCGGTGAGATACACGCCATCGTCGGTGAGAACGGCGCCGGCAAATCCACGCTCATCAAGCTTCTGACCGGCGTCATGCCGCGCACCTCCGGAGAGATCGCCTGGGAGGGCCAACCGGCCGCCCTGGCGACGCCGCACGAGGCGATGGCGCTCGGCATCAATGCCGTGCACCAGGAAGTCGTGCTGTGCCGTCACCTGACTGTCGCCGCCAACATGTTCCTAGGCGAGGAGAATTCACGCTTCGGCATCCTGCAGCAGCGCGCCATGGTCAGGCAGGCGCAGACGATCATCGACGATCTCGGCTTCGACCTGCCGGCGCATGTCACCCTTGGCGACCTGACCATCGGCCAGCAGCAGTTGATAGCCGCCGCCCGCGCCACCGTGCGCGGCACCAAATTCCTGATCTTCGACGAGCCGACCGCCTACCTCACCCGCAAGGAGGCCGACCAGCTCTTCACCTTGATCCGTCGGCTGAAGGATGAAGGCGTGACGATCATCTACATCAGCCACCGCATGGAGGAAGTGTTCGAGCTCGCCGACCGTGTTTCCGTGCTGCGCGACGGCACGCTGGTCGGCACCCGCAACATCGCCGAGACCAACGATGCCGAGCTGGTCAAGATGATGATCAACCGCTCGATCGAGCAGGTCTATCACAAGGAGCATTTCACGCCGGGCGCCGCCATTATCGAGGCGAGAAGCCTGTCCGGCAAGGGCTTCGAAAATGTCTCGATGACGGTCCGCGCCGGCGAGATCGTCGGACTCTATGGCCTGATCGGCGCCGGACGCAGCGAGTTCGTCACCACGCTTTACGGCCGCCACCGCAAATCCGCCGGCCAGATCCTCTGGGAAGGCAAGGAGGTGCAGGTCAATTCCGAGCATGACGCGATCAAGCTCGGCATGGCGCTGGCGCCGGAAAGCCGCCGCGACCAGGGCCTCTGCCTCAACCTGCCGGTCGGCTTCAACCTCAACCTGCCGATCTACAAGCGAATCTCGAACAATCTGCTGATTTCGAGCACGCAGGAGAAGACGCAAGCTGATCGCCAGATCGCCGATCTGCGCATCAAGACACCGACGCGCGGCGCGCTGGCATCCAGCCTGTCGGGCGGCAATCAGCAGAAGATCGTCATCGGCAAATGGCTGGCGCACGGCGCCAAGCTGTTCATCTTCGACGAACCGACGGTCGGCGTCGATGTCGGCACCAAGGCCGAGATCTACCGCCTGTTCGGCGCACTTTTGTCAAAGGGCGCCGGCATCATCCTGATCTCGTCCTATCTGCCGGAAGTCTATGAACTCGCCGACACGCTGCATGTGTTCCGGCGCGGCAAACTGGTGGCGACGCACGGTTTTCACGCCGCCAGCCACGAGGATATTCTTACTCAGGCGCTCGCCGAGAAACAAGAAAAGCTGGGAGGACAAATATGAGCACCGAGGCGATTGCCGTCGAAAAACCGAAGCGCAACTATAATGTCCTGTTTGGGCTGACGCTTTTGGCGCTGCTGGTTCTGCTCTGGATCCTTCTCTCCGTGGCGACGACGAGCTTCGCCTCCGCCAACAACATGGCCAATCTCTTGCGCCAGGGCTCGATGATCGCCATCATGGCGGTCGGCCAGACTTTCGTCATCATCACCGGCGGCATCGACCTGTCGGTCGGCGCCGTGGTCGGTTTCGCCACCGTGGTCGTGGCCATGATGATCAATGCCGGCTTCCCCATCTGGCTCGCCATTCTGGTGACGCTGCTGGTCGGCGTCGCCATCGGCATGTTCCACGGCTTCGGCATCGTCAAGATGGGCCTGCCGCCCTTCATCATCACGCTGGCAACGCTGACCTCGCTGCGCGGCATCGGCCTTTTGATGACCAACGGCAATTCGATCAACATCAACAGCGACACCTTCACCGCCTTCTCGCGCAATTCCTTCATCGGCATCCCCAACCTGTTCTGGATGGTGATCCTGGTCGGCATTCCGGCCTATATTTTCCTGCACCACAGCCGCTGGGGCCGATACCTGTTTTCGGTCGGCTCCAACGCCGAGGCCTCGCGCCTGTCCGGCGTCAATGTCCAGCGCACCATCTACATGGCCTACACGCTGTCGGGCCTGTGCGCCGCCTTTGTCGGCGTGCTGCTGGCGGCCCGCATCGGCATCGGCAACCCGACGCAGGCCGAGGGCTGGGAGCTGCAGGCGATCGCGTCTTCGGTCATCGGCGGCACCTCGCTGTTCGGCGCCGTCGGCTCGGTGCATGGGCCGCTGCTCGGCGCCTTCATCCTGGCCACCATCAACAACGGCGCCAACCTGCTCAACGTCAACTCGTTCTGGCAGCGCATCATCACTGGCGCGCTGATCATCATCATCGTCTACTTCGACGGCCTGCGCCGCCGCGGCAAGTAGCGATCCCGCAATCAACCGCCGGCCCGCCACACCAACGGGCCGGCGATTTCATGACTGGATTAGCGCATGAAAGCCGTCCTCTGCCGTTCGCCCGGCGATCTTGTCCTTGAAGACCGGCCCGCACCAGAGGCACCGCCTCCCGGCTGGGCGCTGGTGGCGGTCAGCCATGTCGGCATCTGCGGCACCGACTACCACATTTTCGAGGGCAAGCACCCGTTCCTCGCCTATCCCCGCATCATGGGCCATGAGGTGTCGGGAACGATCGTCGAGGCCGGCGACGGCGTCGATCTTGCCGTTGGTGAGCCCGTGGTGATCAACCCCTATCTTTCCTGCGGCAAGTGCATCGCCTGCCGGCACGGCAAGCCCAATTGCTGCGTCAGGATCGAGGTCTTGGGCGTGCATCGAGACGGCGCCATGTGCGAACGGATTCTGGTGCCGGCGCAAAATCTCTATCCCGCCAACGGCCTTTCGCTGGCCGACGCCGCCGCAGTCGAGTTCCTGGCCATCGGCGCGCATGCAGTGCGGCGCGCCCGCGCCGACCCCGGCGCCCGCACGCTGGTCATCGGCGCTGGCCCGATCGGGCTCGGCACCGCCATCTTCGCCCGCATCGCCGGGCTCGACGTGACGCTGCTCGACATGAGCAGTGAAAGGCTCGCCTTCGCCGCAAATGAGCTTGGTTTCCAGACCCTCGACGGGTCGCGCGGCGCGGTGCCCGATCTGGTCAAGGGAGCGACATCAGGCGAAGGCTTCGATGTCGTCTTCGACGCCACCGGCAACACCCAATCGGTGCAGTCGGCTTTCGCCCATGTCGCGCATGGCGGAACGCTGGTGCTGGTCTCCGTCGTCAAGGACGACATCAGCTTTTCCGATCCGGAATTCCACAAGCGCGAGATGACGCTGATCGGCAGCCGCAACGCGCTGCGCGCCGACTTCGATCACGTCGCCGCCTCGATCCGCAACGGCGCCGTGCCCCTGGCCAAGCTCGTCACACACCGCACCACACTCGCCGGCACGCCGCGCGATCTCGCCCGCTGGGCACACGAGAAATCCGGCCTGATCAAGGCTGTGATCGAGGTCGGATAGAGGCGCCTGTTCGACACGAATTCGGAGATCGTTGAGCGCCCAACTTGGTAGATCTGATGCTTTGGCGACTAGCCGCAACATCCATCGCTTCGTCATCCTATGGCGGAGCGAGGAGCGAAGCGACGCGGCGCAGACCATAGGATCCATGCCGTGACCTGAGAGCGTTGCTTCGGTGCAGAATTCTGCGCCGCTGCGCTCTTCGCCCGAGATCGCGGCATGGATCCTTGGGTCTCCGCGACGGAGCTGCGCTCCTGCTTCGCCCAAGGATGACGACGTTAGCTACAGCGCCGACAGCTTCAGCTCCACCCGCTCGGCCGGGAAGCGCGACTCGGAAAACTGGATCGGCTGGCCGTCCGGCGTGACGTTGACGGCAACCGTGACCAGCACGATGGCGCCCGGCAGCAGGTCGAGGTCGGCAAGGTCCGCCGCATCGGCATGGCGCGCCGACAGCACGGTCGATTGCCGGAGATAGTCGTCGATGCCGAAACGCGCCAGCGATGCGGTGATCGAGCCGGTTTGCGCCATCGCGGCATCGATGCCGGCAAAGCGCCGGGCCTCGAACCAGCCGGCAGCACGCGACACCGGCCGTCCGTCGGCTTCGCCGCGCGTTTCCAACCGGATCACATCGGCTCCCCTGGCAAGGCCAAGGCCCTCGGCAACGCGCTGGCTGGCCGGCTCGATCGACGAGGCGAGCAGGACGATGTGCCGTTCCGTCGTTTGCCCTTGCAGCCCTGTCGAAAAGCGTGTGCGCGCGCCGATCGGATAGGACAGCCGCTTGCGCGACAGTACGAAGGTGCCGCGCCCCTGCTCGGCCCGCAGCACGCCTTCCCTTACAAGGGCCGATATGGCGCTGCGCACCGTGTGACGGTTGACGCCATAGCGTTCTGCCAGCGCCACCTCCGGCGGCAACGCTGCATTCTCCGTGAAATCGCCGATGGCGATCGCATGCAGGATCTTGTCGGCGATCTGCCGCCACAGCGAAACGCCACTGCGCCGCTCGATGCTGTCCGCTGCCAGCCGCCCGACTATCATTGCCCCAACCTTCCAGCGCCCAGTCTTATATCGCTGTCATCCACCCGTCATGGACACGCGTTAGATAATAGGTATAATTTGTATAGTTGTCTATATCAATAGACAAATTGACAAAGAGGAATGCTGATGATGCGAGGACAGGAAGCCCGCGACCAGGCCGAGCGCAAGGCCGCCATGGCGACACTGGCGCAATCCAGCGGCGATGACATCGTCCGGCTCTGGAATGAAGCCGGATTGCCTTCGGAAGCAGAACTGCTGCGCGGCCCCGAGACCGGGCTGGTCACCGTGCGCGGCCGCATCGGCGGCGGCGGCGCGCCCTTCAACGTCGGCGAGGCGACCGTCACCCGCGCCACCGTCCGGCTGCCCTCCGGGCAGGTCGGACATTGCTATGCGCTTGGCCGCGACAAGCAGAAGGCGAAGCTGGCGGCCATCGCCGACGCGCTGTGGCAGGACCCTGCCCGCCGCAATGAAGTCGAGACCGGACTGATAGCGCCCCTGCGGTCGGCTCTGACCGCAGCGCATGAAAAACGCCGCGCCGAGACGGCGGCAACGAAGGTGGATTTCTTCACCATGGTTCGCGGAGAAGACTGATGGACATTGCAGCGCAATCGATAGAGGGCGGTTTCGCCGATCCGGTCTTCAATGCCCAGACGGTGTTCCGCGCCGTCATGGACGCAATGGCGCGGCCAGGCAGCGTGCAGCCGCTGCCGGCCTTCGCCCGCCCGCCGGCGCCGCTCTCGGCGGCCGCCGGCGCCATCGCACTGGCGCTGTGCGATAACGACACCCCGCTCTGGCTCGACCAGACCCTGCAAGCTTCCACCGCGATCAGACCCTGGCTTGGGTTCCACACCGGCGCGCCATTGGCCAACACACCGGCCGATGCGCATTTCGCCTTCATCGCGGCCCCGGCCGAGATGATGTCGCTCGATGGTTTTTCGCAGGGCACCCAGGACTATCCCGACCGTTCGACCACGCTGATCCTGCAAGTCGGCGATCTCGTGTCCGGCACGCCGCTGTTGCTCGAAGGTCCCGGCATCGAAACCAGCGCCACGATCGCGCCGGCACAGATGCCGCGCCATTTCGTCGAGCAGTGGAAACAGAACATCAAGCGCTTTCCCAGAGGCGTCGACATCATACTCGCCACCGCTGATGGCATTGCCTGCCTGCCGCGCACGACGCGCATCAAGACGATGGAGGCGTAAGATGTATGTCGCGGTGAAAGGTGGCGAAGCCGCAATCGCCAACGCCCACAGCCTGCTTGCCGACCGCCGCCGCGGCGACCGTTCGCTGCCGGCACTACGTCTCGACCAGATCGTCGAGCAGCTGGCGCTCGGCGTCGATCGGGTGATGAGCGAAGGCTCGCTCTATGATCGTGAACTGGCCGCACTCGCCATCGTCCAGGCGCGCGGCGACATGATCGAGGCGATCTTCCTGGTGCGCGCCTATCGCACCACGCTGCCACGCTTCGGCTACTCCAGGCCCATCGACACCGCCGGGATGCTGGTCGAGCGACGTGTGTCGGCGACCTACAAGGATCTGCCCGGCGGCCAGTTGCTCGGGCCCACTTTCGACTACACCCACCGGCTGCTCGATCCCGAGCTTGCCGCCGGCGCTGACGTCGCCCAGCCCTTGCTGCGCGAGACGGAAGCGCAAGCCATGCCGCGCGTATCGGCGATCCTCGACCGCGAAGGCCTGATCGAACCCGACGGCGACATGCCGCAGGATCACGTCCCCGGCGACATCACCCGCGAGCCGCTCGAATTCCCGATGGCGCGCGACATCCGCCTGCAGGCGCTGTCACGCGGCGATGAAGGGTTTCTGCTGGCGCTCGGCTATTCCACCCAGCGCGGCTATGCCCGCAACCATCCCTTCGTCGGCGAGATCCGCATGGGCGAGGTCGAGCTCGAGCTCGACGTGCCCGAGCTGCCCTTCGCGGTGCCGCTCGGCACTGTCCGCGTCACCGAATGCCAGATGGTCAACCAGTTCAAAGGCTCGGCCAAGGCGCCGCCGCAATTCACCCGCGGCTACGGCCTGGTCTTCGGCCAGAGCGAGCGCAAGGCGATGGCGATGGCGCTGTGCGACCGGGCGCTGCGCGCGAAGGAGCTCGGCGAGGATGTCGTCGCCGCGGCCCAGGACGAGGAGTTCGTCATTTCGCATTCCGACAACGTCCAGGCGACCGGCTTCGTCGAACATCTGAAGCTGCCGCACTATGTCGACTTCCAGGCCGAACTCGACCTCGTGCGCCGCATGCGCGCCGAATACGACGCCCGCGGAAATGCCGACATGCTGGAAGACAAGAAGGAGGCGGCGGAATGAGCCTAGTCGCCCGACCCGCCATCACCGCCACCGCTGTCGTGCGAATGGTCGCCATGCCCGCCACTGTAGCCGCCGCCGATGCCAACGCTCTCGCCATGCGCGCCTTCCCTGGCTGCGGGAAAAACCATTCTTCGGAGGATAAACGCGACCACGCCGACGAACGCCAGCAGCAGAATTCCGATATGCAGCCAAGCGGTCTGGGTCATCCGATTTCGCCCCTGTTTCCGCGTCCTGGACGCCAATTCAATAGCACAATGTGGATGTGATCGCCATGACCGACATCGCCACCTACAACTTCGCCTATCTCGACGAGCAGACCAAAAGGATGATCCGCCGGGCGATCCTCAAGGGCATCGCCATTCCCGGCTACCAGGTGCCGTTTGCCTCGCGCGAAATGCCGATGCCCTATGGCTGGGGCACTGGCGGCGTCCAGGTCACGGCTTCGATCATCGGCCCGGACGATGTGCTGAAGGTCATCGACCAGGGCGCCGACGACACCACCAACGCGGTCTCGATCCGCGCCTTCTTCAAGAAGGTCGCCAACATCGCGGTGACCACTGATACCGCCAGCGCCACCATCATCCAGACCCGCCATCGTATCCCCGAACATCCGCTGACGGCGGGCCAGGTGCTTGTCTACCAGGTGCCGATCCCGGAACCCTTGCGCTTCCTCGAGCCACGCGAGACTGAAACGCGGAAAATGCATGCGCTGGAGGAATACGGCCTCATGCATGTGAAACTTTACGAGGACATCGCCAAACACGGCCGCATCGCCACCACCTATGCCTATCCGGTCAAGGTCGAGGGCCGCTATGTGATGGACCCGTCGCCGACGCCGAAATTCGACAATCCCAAGATGCACCGCTCACCGGCTTTGCAGCTGTTTGGCGCCGGGCGCGAAAAGCGCATCTACGCGGTGCCGCCCTTCACCGACGTGGTCAGCCTCGACTTCGAGGACCATCCGTTCGAGGTGCAGACCTTCGACCAGCCCTGCGCGCTGTGCGCGGCAGAGAATGTCTATCTCGACGAGGTCATCCTCGACGACCATGGCGGCCACATGTTCGTCTGCTCCGACACCGACCACTGCGAGAAGCGGCGCAACGCCCCTACCTCCCCCTTGTGGGGAGGTCGCGCCGAAGGCGCGGGTGGGGGTCTTGACCAATCCACGCCCCACTCAACCCCCACCCCGGCGCTGCGCGCCGACCCTCCCCGCAAGGGGGAGGGTAAGGAGATACAATGACCGACGAACCGCTGCTGCGCGTCTCGGCGCTCTCCAAATTCTACGGCTCGCGCGTCGGCTGCGACAACGTCTCCTTCGACCTGTGGCCGGGTGAAGTCCTGGCTGTCGTCGGCGAGTCCGGCTCCGGCAAGACGACACTGCTCAACTGCCTGTCGACCCGGCTGCTGCCCAGCTCCGGCACCGCCAGCTACCGCATGCGTGACGGCCAGTTCCGCGAACTCTACCGCATGAGCGAGGCCGAGCGCCGCTTCCTGATGCGCACCGACTGGGGTTTTGTCCATCAGAACCCCGCCGACGGCCTGCGCATGACGGTATCGGCCGGCGCCAATGTCGGCGAGCGGCTGATGGCGGTCGGCGACCGTCATTACGGCAAGATCCGCGCCACCGCGGTCGACTGGCTGTCGCGCGTCGAGATCGACGAGGACCGCATCGACGACGAGCCGCGCGCCTTTTCCGGCGGCATGCGCCAGCGCCTGCAGATCGCCCGCAACCTCGTCACCGGCCCGCGCCTGGTGTTCATGGACGAACCGACGGGCGGCCTCGACGTCTCGGTCCAGGCGCGCCTGCTCGACCTGCTGCGCGGGCTGGTCACCGACCTTGGTCTCGCGGCCATCGTAGTCACCCACGACCTTGCCGTGGCGCGGCTTCTGTCGCAGCGCATGATGGTGATGAAGGACGGCCGCGTCGTCGAAAGCGGTCTCACCGACCGCGTGCTCGACGACCCGCGCGCGCCTTACACGCAGTTGCTCGTTTCCTCGATTCTGCAGGTTTGACGATGAAGTCTCAAAGCGCGTGTTCGCGAAACCTTGGCGCGAGGCACCCCCCTCTGGCCTGCCGGCCATCTCCCCCGCAAGGAGGGAGATCGGCTGTCCCTGCTGCGTTCACCAATTACCAAGGCTGCAAGAAAAGCGCTGCGGGTGAAGCTGCCAATCTCCACCCTTGCGGGGGAGATGTCCGGCAGGACAGAGGGGGGTGCCTCGCGCCGACACCTCGCAAACACCCGCTTCGAGATTTCACCGTTATTCCGCACATGCAATTGCATTGGCCAGAGGGGGGTGCTGGCCCGCAAACCAACAGCGATTGGAGGACCTTCTGATGCCGACGCCCCTCGTTGTCTCAGACGTCGCCAAGAGCTTCACCATGCATCTGCGCGACGGCATCAAATTGCCTGTTATCGCCGGTGTCTCGTTCTCGATCAGGGCCGGCGAATGCACCGTGCTCGGCGGCCCGTCCGGTGCCGGCAAGAGCTCGATCCTGAAGATGCTCTACGGCAACTACGCCGTCGACGAAGGCCAGATCATCGTCAGCCACGATGACGGGCTGATCGACCTCGCCACTGCCAGCCCGCGCACCGTGCTTGCCGTGCGCCGGCAAACGATCGGCTATGTCAGCCAATTCCTGCGCACCGTGCCGCGCGTTTCGGCGCTGGATGTCGTCGCCGAACCGCTGGTCGAGCGCGGCGAGGATCGCGAGATTGCCCGCGGCAAGGCACGCGCCTTGCTGGCGCAGCTCAACCTGCCGGAGAAACTCTGGGCATTGCCACCTGCGACCTTCTCCGGTGGCGAGCAGCAGCGCGTCAACATCGCACGCGGCTTCATCACCGAGCATCCGATCCTGCTGCTCGACGAGCCGACCGCCTCGCTCGACGCCAAAAACCGCGATGTCGTGATTGAACTCATCGCCGCCAAGAAGGCGGCTGATGTCGCGCTGCTCGGCATCTTCCATGACCACGACGTACGCGAGGCGGTTGCCGACCGCATCATCGACGTCACCGCTTTCGCTCCCGGAAAAATCGCCGCATGACCAGGAAATTGTCCGAGACGCCGCTGGTCCATCCGACGGCGGATGTGCAGAATTCGACGCTCGGCCGCTGGACCGAGATCGCCGACCGCAGCCGGGTGTCGGAAAGCGAGCTTGGCGACTATTCCTACATGATGCAGGACTGCGCCGTCTGGTGCGCGACGATCGGCAAGTTCGCCAACATCGCCGCCAGCGTGCGCATCAACGCCACCAACCACCCGACCTGGCGGCCAACGCTGCACCATTTCACCTATCGCGCCTCGGACTACTGGGACGACGCCGAGCACGAGACAGAATTCTTCGCCCAGCGTCGCGCCAGGCGAGTCACCATCGGCCACGACACCTGGCTCGGCCACGGCTCGACCATCCTGCCCGGCGTCACCGTCGGTGACGGCGCGGCGATCGGCGCCGGAGCCGTCGTCTCGAAGGACGTCGCCCCCTACACCATCGTCGCCGGCGTGCCGGCCAAACCGATCCGTGAGCGCTTCGACCGCCGCACCGCCGACCGTTATCAGGCGCTTGCCTGGTGGGACTGGGATCATGCCAGGCTGCGCGCTTCGCTCGACGATTTCCGGGAACTATCGGCCGAGGCCTTCCTGGAAAAATACGAAGGATAATTCTTCACATCATCGTCATGGCAGCCACATGGCAGGACCTGTTCGATGACTCTCTCAAGCTTTTTCGAGCAGCAGGCTCCCGTGATCGAAATCAAAACTCCCGCCTTCTGCGGCTTCAGGGACATGGAGCACTTCGAGGACCTGCTGGCCCTGGGCCGGCCATAACTCCACACCTGTGGAGCGTAACAAAACTGACATCACCGCGACACGGCAGGTTCATGTGGCTGCGTTAGGCGAGTGCCTGACGATCAATATGGTCCAGACTGGAACCTGCCCCATGTCAGCAAATTCCGCCACGCTCGAAATCCGCGGTGTCAGCCGCCGATTTGGTAAGAACACCGCCGTCAGCGACATCAACATCGCCATCCCACAGGGTCAGATGGTTGGCATTATCGGCCGTTCGGGCGCCGGCAAATCGACCCTTCTTCGCATGATCAACCGTCTCATCGATCCCAGCCAGGGATCGATCTTTTTTGACGGCGCCGAGGTTTCCCAGTTGCGCGGCTCGCCGCTGCGGCGCTGGCAGCGTGACTGCGCCATGATCTTCCAGCAGTTCAACCTGGTGCCGCGCCTCGACGTGCTCACCAATGTGCTGCTCGGCAAGCTGAACCACCGCTCGACCATGTCAAACCTGTTCGGCATGTTCTCCCGCGCCGAATGCGCCGAGGCGGTCGCAGCTCTCGAGCGGCTCGACATCGCCCGCACCGCTTTGCAACCGGCCGGCACCTTGTCGGGCGGCCAGCAGCAGCGCGTCGCCATTGCCCGCGCCATGATGCAGCAGCCCAAGGTTATCCTCGCCGACGAGCCGATCGCCTCGCTTGACCCGCTCAACGCCAAGGTGGTGATGGATTCGCTGCAGGACATCAATTTGCGCGAAGGCATCACCGTCGTCACCAATCTGCACACGCTGGACACCGCCCGCACCTATTGCAACCGCATTATCGGCATGGCCGCCGGCAAGGTCGTCTTCGATGGTCCGCCGGAAGAGCTCAACCGCGAGGCCATGCGCCTCGTCTATGGCGCCGACAGCAATGGCCAGGAAATCTCCGAGGCCATCACCTCGACCAGCGTTGCCTTCAGCCGAAAGATCGCCGCATCCGCCGCACCGCTCGAACCCGCATTCCCGGGATATTGAGTCCATGATCCCGAAAAGTGGAATCCGGTTTTCGGGCAAGATCATGGACAAACAAGAGAGAGCGGTTGGGATCGACAGCCCGCGTCAAGGGCACCTGTCAAAATCGAGAACGCTGCCGGCGCGGGGCCGGAACCTACAGGAGAGATTACAGATGTTCAGGAAGATGGTTTTCAGCGCCGTTTCGGTGCTCGCCATGGCGACCAGCATGGCCCATGCCGCCGACATGAAGGAATTTCGCGTCGGCATTCTCGGCGGCGAAAACGAAACCGACCGGCTGCGCAACTACCAGTGCCTCGCCGACCATCTGAAGGCCGAATTCGGCTTCGAAAAGGTCTCGCTGTTCCCCGCTGCCGACTATGACGGCGTGATCCAGGGCCTGCTTGGCGGCACGCTCGACTTCGCCGAACTCGGCGCTTCCGGCTACGCCAGCATCGCTCTCAAGGACCCGAAGGCGGTCACCCCGATCCTCACCACCCAGCAGACCGACGGCGCCACCGGCTACTATTCGATCGGCCTGGCGCTGAAATCCTCCGGCATCACCGATATCAAGTCGGCCAAGGGCAAGAAACTCGGCTACGCCGATCCGGATTCTACCTCCGGCTATCTGATCCCGCTGACCCAGATCCCGAAGGACACCGGCGCTTCGAACGAAACCTTCTTCGCTTCGACCCAGTTCAACGGCGGCCACGAGAACAACGTTCTGGCCGTGCGCGACGGCAAGGTCGATGTGGCGGTGGACGATTCCTCCGGTATCGGCGACTTCAAGGACGGCTACACCTCGGGCACCTTCCACAAGGAAGTCGCCAAGGGCGCCGTCGACCCCAACGACTTCGTCGAAGTCTGGCGCTCGGGCCTGATCCCGAACGGCCCGCTGGTCGTGCGCACCGCGCTCGGCGACGAAATGACCGCCAAGCTCGCCGACTTCTTCACGCAGTTGCCGAAGAAGGACAAGGCTTGCTTCGAAGGCGTCGAAGGCGGCGACTTTACCGGCTACGTCCCGGTCAAGGCGGACTTCTACAACGTCATCGTCGAAGCCCGTAAGGCAGCCATTGGCGGCTAACGGCGAAATCAGGAAGGGCGGCGTCGAGAAAACGCCGCCCTTCTTGCATGTCCGATCATGACCCTTTCCGTGACAGCCCCTTCCGGCGCCACTCACCAGATGGCCGACGCCTGGCGTCGCCAGACGTCCTTGCGCCGGCTCTACACCGCCATCGGTGTCGGCCTTCTCATCATCGCGCTTGGCAGCACCATGTGGTTCGCCGACGAGGCCAATGCCGGGCATTTCTTCGACCGGTTGCCGCATTTGCTGGACTTCCTGAGCTGGCTCGTCCCCAAGGACTGGAACGATGTCTGGCGGGCGATGTTCGATATCGCTTCCCCGCATGACACCGGCACCCAGGAATTCAACTTTCCGCTTGGCCGCTCGTATGTCTGGGACAGCTTCTACATCCCCGAATATTTCGAGCTGATGCTGACCACGCTCAACGTGGCGCTGGTCTCGACCTTCATCGGCTTCGTCTTCGCCGTGCCGTTCTCCTTCATCGCGGCGCGCAATCTGACGCCGCATCCGGTGCTGCGGCTGATCGTCAAGCGCCTCATGGAGCTGCTGCGCGCCTTTCCCGAGATCGTCATCGCGGGCCTGTTCGCCGCCATCGTCTCGATCGGCCCGATCGCCGCCATCATCGCCATCGGCCTGCATTCGATCGGCGCGCTGGGCAAGCTGTTCTACGAGATCAACGAGAACATCGACATGCGCGCCGAGGAAGGACTGAGGGCTGTCGGCGCCAACTGGTTCGAGCGGGTGCGCTTTGCCGGCCTGCCGCAGGTGCTGCCCAACTTCATGTCCTACACGCTGCTGCGTGTTGAGATAAATGTCCGCATTTCCACCATCATGGGCGCGGTCGGCGGCGGCGGCATCGGCGAGGAGTTGAAGCTGTCGATCTCGCGCGGCTTCGGCGCCAAGACGATAGCTCTCGTGCTGCTCCTGTTCACGACGATCTTCATCGTCGACCAGTTCTCCGCCTGGCTGCGCCGCAAGCTGGTCGGCGAGCAGGCTTTCGTGGTGGGGGCTTGACCATGGCTGCCTTGACCGCCGATCAAATCCAGTCGATCGAAGAGCGCTTCCCGCAGGTGTTCCAGCGGCCGTTCCACAAGCGCTTCGGGCCGCTGATGCTGCTTGGCGGCATCTTCCTCTACCTGCTCTATGCCCTGTGGTTCTTCAACCTGCCGCAGGTCATGCGGGAATCGCACTGGGAGCGGCTGCCGCTGTTTCTGACCCAGTGGATCAGCTACGACGTGCAGCCGATCTTCCGCCTCGACGAACCGCGGATCACCGCCAAATATCCACGCTTCTCGGTGCTCGGCCCGAACCCAGATCCGGACTGGGTCAAGACCAATGCCGATGGTTCGGTGACGGTCCTTATCGACGGCACCGCCAAGTCAATCACCTTCACCAAGACGCAAGCGACGATAATTGCCAATGGTGAGACCGTTGCGGTCGCACTTGGCACCGGCAAGCCGCTGATCTCGGGAGCGGTTCCCGGCTGGATCACCGCGCATGAGGATGAGGTCGTCGCCGACATGGGCTTTGCCGGCGAGGCCCGCGTCGCCGTTGACCGCGTCAGGATCCGAAAGCGATTTCTCGGCTGGGCAAACTTCGTCTTTGACACCCGCTCGCCCTTCTTCGGCAGGTCGGCAAGCGAAGTCGCCTCGCTGATCGTCTCCGGACCGGAACTGAAACCAGGCACGTCCAATCTGGCGCTGGCCGGCGACAACATCTGGAACAACGCCCAGTGGCAGCATGGCGATGTCTGGACGAAGCTCTTGCAGACCATCGTCATGGCCTTTCTCGGCACCATGCTTGGCGGCATCGTCGCCTTCCCGCTGGCCTTCTTCGCCGCCCGAAACATCACGCCCAGCCGGCTGGTCAACCAGGTGCTCAAGCGCTTCTTCGACTTCATGCGCTCCATCGACATGCTGATCTGGGCGCTGTTCTTCACCCGTGCCTTCGGGCCGGGACCGCTGGCGGGCAGTGCAGCCATCTTCTTCACCGAGATCGGCACGCTCGGCAAAACCTATTCCGAGGCGCTGGAGAACATCGACGACAAACCGCGCGAGGGTATTACCTCGACCGGAGCCAACGGCCTTCTGGTGCAGCGCTACGGCGTGCTGCCGGAAGTGGTGCCGGTGTTCATCAGCCAGACGCTCTACCAGTGGGAATCCAACACCCGCGGCGCGACCATCATTGGCGCTGTCGGCGCCGGCGGCATCGGCCTGAAGCTGTGGGAAGCGATGCGCACCAACTCCAACTGGGCCAACGTCTTCTACATGGTGCTGCTGATCCTGGCCGTTGTCTTCATCTTCGACAACATCTCCAACTTCCTGCGCCGCCGGCTGAGCCAGACCATCCACGACTACAACAGGATCCAGGCCGAGCAGGGGTAGGCAACGGCTGCCGTCTCATGAGAAGCCGGCGGGACAGCACCCCCCTCTGTCCTGCCGGACATCTCCCCCGCAAGGGGGAGATCAGATGTCCGTCGGCCTTCGCTAGTCTCCAGCGTTGGAAGGAAGGAGCCGCCAGCGGAACCGCCAATCTCCCCCACGAGCAAGGGGGGAGATCAGATGTCCGTCGGCCTTCGCTAGTCTCCAGCGTTGGAAGGAAGGCGCCGCCAGCGGAACCGCCAATCTCCCCCCTTGCGGGGGAGATGTCCGGCAGGACAGAGGGGGGTGTGAAGGAACGCGGCGGCAGGTGTTGGGCGGCTTCGCTCAGTCCCACTATAAGGAAGGCGCCTACGCCGCCTTCTTCCACCCATTTTTGATATGCTTATACCCTTCCCGATAGACCGCTTCCGGTGTCTCGGAAAAATCGCGCCACACCTTGGTCGCCGCCGCCAAATCTTTCAGCGAACGGCCGAACGCTTCGATCGTCAGCCAGTCGTTATAGCCGCTCTTGCGGATGGCCGAGAATGTTTCCTTCCACGGAATGTTGCCGCGCCCCGGCACGCCGCGATCGTTTTCCGAGATGTGGATATGAACGACATTCCTGCGGTGTTTTGTGTAGGCATCGATCGGGTCGGCCTCCTCGATATTGGCGTGGAAAGTATCGTACATCGCCTTGATGTGCGGCCGGTCGATGGCGTCGATATGCTCCGACAGGTCCGCCATCGTGTTGAGGAGATAGCATTCGAAGCGGTTCAGCGCCTCGAGCCCGATGGTGACGCCCTTGTTGCCGGCATGGTCGCCGATCGCCCGCTGCGAGGCGACGGAGCGCTTTTTCTCGGCAGCGGTCGGTCCGGAGCCGGAAAAGGCGCCGAGCGTCGAATGCAGCGGGCCACTCAGCGTGTTTGCGGCAAGTGCCTGCGCGCAGTCGATCGCCCATTTCATGTAGTCGACACCGGCCTTGCGCGTCGCCGCGTCGGCCGAGATCAAATTCATCCGGGGATCGCCCATGGCCGAAACCGCGGTCCGCTCCAGCCCGATGCGGTCGAGCAGATCGCCGAGCTTTTTATAATCGTCCGGCGCGCCGGCGAAGATCGGTATCTCGACGCCATCAAAGCCGGTTGCCTTGATATCGCGCAGCAGTGGTTCGTGTGCCTTCGACACGGCCGTCGTCCATAAGAACATGCACATGCCGATTTTCATCGACGCCCCCCTCCCCTTGGATCCCCCGGACCGCCTCTATTTCAGAGCTTCGTCCACGCCCCATTCTTCTTCGACGACTTCACGCAGGCCTCGATGAAGGCCATGCCCTCGACGCCGTCCTGGATGGTCGGGAAGACGACGTCCTTGGCCGGCTTGCCGCCCTTGCGGCGTGCCGCGCGGATGGCGCGCGCGGCCTCCTGGTAGATGTTGGCGAAACCTTCGAGATAGCCTTCCGGATGACCTGACGGCACGCGGCTGACACGGCCCGCCACCGGCAGCGCGCCGGCGCCGTTGCGGGTGATCAGTTGCTTCGGCTGGCCGAACGGCGTGTACCAGAGATAGTTCGGGTCGGCCTGCACCCATTCCAGCCCACCCTTCGAACCGTAGATGCGCAGTTTCAGCCCGTTCTCATGGCCGGGCGCCACCTGGCTTGCCCAGATCATGCCCTTGGCCGGATGCGTCTTGCCGACCGGCTTGAAGCGCAGCATGACGTTGACGTTGTCATCGAGTAGCCGGCCCGGCACGAAGGCGTCGAGATCGGCCGACAGGGAGTCCAGTTCCAGCCCCGAGACGAAGCGGGCGAGGTTGTAGGCATGCGTGCCGATATCGCCCAGCGCACCGCCGGCGCCTGCCTGCTTGGGGTCGGAGCGCCACGCCGCCTGCTTCTGGCCTGTCGCGGCCAAATCCTCGGTCAGCCAGTCCTGCGGATATTCGGACTGCACGATGCGGATGTCGCCGAGCACACCCTTGGCGACCATTTCGCGTGCTTGCCGGATCATCGGATAGGCGGTGTAGTTGTGCGTCAGCACGAACACCTTGCCGGTCTTCTCGACTATCGCCGCAAGCTTTTTTGCTTCGGCGAGCGTCGTCGCCAGCGGCTTGTCGCAGATGACGTGGATGCCGGCCTCGAGGAAGGCTTTTGCCGCCGGCACATGGACATTGTTGGGCGTGACGATGGCCACTGCCTCGATGCCGTCGGGGCGCTTCGCCTCCGCCTTGGCCATCTCGGCATAGGATGCATAGCTGCGTGCGGGATCAAGCCCCAGTTCGGCCGCTGATGCCTTGGCACGGGCCGGGTCGGCTGACAAAGCGCCGGCAACCAGCACGAAGTCGTTGTCCAGCCGCGCCGCGATCCGATGCACCGCGCCGATGAAGGCACCTTGCCCGCCGCCGACCATGCCGTAGCGGATCGGGCCGCCTCCCGTTTCCGACTTTGATGCGCCGACCATGTCTTTCTCCCTCGTTGTCTCACCTCCCTTGAGGGGAGGTCGATCCGTGCAGCGGATCGGGTGGGGTTGCCGGACGTAGAGCTCGGCATGAACCGACCCCTCCCGGCCCTTCGGGCCACCCTCCCCTCGAGGGGGAGGGGAAACCGCGTCAGATTCCCATCATGGCGCGCAGCAACTTCTTGTCGGTGGTGCCACCGGCGAAATCGTCGAATGCCTTTTCGGTCACTCGGATGATGTGATGCTCGATGAAAGGCGCGCCCTCGGCCGCGCCGTCCTCCGGATGCTTCAGGCAGCACTCCCACTCCAGCACCGCCCAGGAATCATAATTATACTGTGTCAGCTTGGAGAAGATGCCGCCGAAATCCACCTGTCCGTCGCCCAGCGAACGGAAGCGGCCGGCACGGTTGGTCCAGCTCTGATAGCCGGAATAGACGCCTTGCCGGCCGGTCGGGTTGAACTCTGCGTCCTTGACGTGAAACGCCTTGATGCGCTCGTGATAGATGTCGATGAATTCGAGATAGTCGAGCTGCTGCAGCAGGAAATGCGACGGATCGTAATTGATGTTGCAGCGCTTGTGGCCGCCGACCGCATCGAGGAACATCTCGAAGGTGGCGCCGTCGAACACGTCTTCCCCGGGATGAATCTCGTAGCCTATATCGACGCCATTATCCTCATAGACATCGAGGATCGGCTTCCAGCGCTTGCCGAGCTCAGCGAACGCTTCCTCGATCAGCCCGGCCGGCCGCTGCGGCCAGGGGTAGAGGTAGGGAAAGGCCAGCGCTCCCGAGAAGCTGACCGAGGCCTTGAGGCCAAGGTTCTTCGAGGCCTTGGCCCCGAACTCCATCTGTTCGACCGCCCATTTTTGCCGTGCCTTGGGATTGTTGTGCACTGAAGCCGGCGCAAAGCCGTCGAACTGCGCGTCATAGGCAGGATGCACCGCCACCAGTTGCCCCTGCAGATGCGTCGACAGCTCGGTGATCTCGACGCCGGCATCCGCGCAGATGCCCTTCACCTCATCGCAATAGGCCTTGGAAGAAGCCGCCTTCTTGAGGTCGAACAGCCGCGCGTCCCAGGTCGGGATCTGCACGCCCTTGTAGCCGAGACCGGCCGCCCATTTGGTGATCGACGCCAGTGAGTTGAACGGCGCGGCGTCGCCCGCGAACTGCGCCAGAAACAGCCCAGGGCCCTTCATTGTCGTCGGCATCGGCATCCTCCCTCATTTCTCTCGACCGAGCATAGCGCCGATTGGAAACAGGGCCAGCCACTTTGGTCTTTTCTCAACGGGTGCTTGCACGCACCGCCATTCTGGTATTACCAAATGTGGAAATTTGGTCAAGCCATGCAATGCGCCACCAAGACCCTAAAATCACCCGGTGCAGGCCTATATATCTCAATATAATCAAGCAAATAATCCCCAGCGAAAGTTGCATCCCAGCGCTTCTTGCCGATCTGGAGAATTTGCTGTAGACCTCGCTTCAGGCCCAATTGGTCGAACCAGTTTGCGAGAAAAGGCTGGGAACGCCTTGGGGAGGAACCTTTGTGTCGCCTTTTGGCGATGCATGTCGCAGGCGAACCATAGAGACGAGTTGGGAAGGACAGACCATGCATCTTTCGACGCACAACTGGATGCGCGCGGAACCCTTGGAGACGACGCTCAAGCGCATCAAGAAATTCGGCTATGAGTCGATCGAGATTTCCGGCGAGCCCGAGCAGTACAAGACCAAGGAGACCCGGGCGTTGCTGAAGGAGCATGGTATTCGCTGCTGGGGCGCGGTGACCCTGATGCTGGGCGAGCGCAACCTTGCCGCCAGGAACCAGGGCCAGCGCGAGCGTTCCGTTCAATATGTCAAGGATGTGCTGACCATGGTCAGCGAACTCGATGGCGAGATCATCACGCTGGTTCCGGCGACCGTCGGCAAGGTTGTGCCTGACGGGACCGAGGAAGAGGAATGGAAGTGGGTGGTCGACGCCACCCGCGAGTGCTTCACCCACGCCAAGAAGGTCGGCGTCAAGATCGCTGTCGAACCGCTCAACCGCTTCGAGACCTATCTGTTCAATCGCGGCGCCCAGGCGCTGGCGCTGGCCGATGCGGTCAGCCCCGAATGCGGCGTCTGCCTCGATGCCTATCACATCCACATGGAAGAATTTAACGTCTATGACGCGATCCGGCAGGCCGGAAAGCGCTTGTTCGACTTCCATGTCGCCGACAACAACCGGTTTGCCGCCGGCCTCGGCCAGATCGACTGGCCGAAGATCGTCGCCACCTTGCGCGAGATCGGCTACGACGGCGCGCTGACCAATGAGTTCGTCGCGCCCGTCGACCGGACGCCGGCAGCCCCCTATCCCGACATGGTCGAGCGCAATCCGGTCGACATCTCGCCCGAGCAGCTGAAGTTCATCCAGGACCACGGCTCCAGCGTGCTCACCGAGAAATTCTACACCGACCAGATGCGCATCAACGCCGAGACGTTGCTGCCGCTGATCAAGTAGCCGACTGCCTCTGGGAAATTCGCCCTTCCGCCCTGACCGGCGGCGGGGCTGGGGAAGAATATGCGCATCAAGTCCGTCCAAGCCTGGTGGATCCGCGTTCCGATCGAAGCCGCTCGGCAGCACCGCAGCGACTTCGGTCAGGTGACGACCTTCGACGCCGCCATCCTGCGCATCGAGACCGATGACGGGCTGGTCGGCTGGGGCGAAGGCAAGAACGCCGCTGGCAGTGCCGGCAGCTACGGTGCGCTCGTCCACATGCTGAACCATGAGGTCGGGCCGCAACTGGTCGGCCGCGATCCGGCCGACATCGGCGTCATATGGGAGATGCTCTACAATGGCGTGCGCCACGACAGCGCCGCGCGTGGCGGCCACGCCATGCCGCAACTGGCGCGGCGCGGCATGAGCATCGCCGCCATCAGCGCCGTCGACATCGCGCTGTGGGACATTCTTGGCAAATCGCTTGGCGTTCCGGTCTGGCGGCTGCTCGGCGGCCGCAAGCTCGATCGCATGCCGGCCTATGCCTCCGGCGGCTGGGCGGCCGCCGACGCCATCGGCGAGCAGTTGAAGTCCTATATCGCCAAGGGCGGCTTCAAGGCGCTGAAGATGCGGGTTGGCGCCATGGATGGCGCGGCGCACATTTCCGCCACCCGCGTGCGGGCCGCACGGCAGGCGCTCGGCCCCGATGTCGAACTGATGGTCGACGCGCACGGCACCTACACGGTGGCCGAGGCCAAGCGCTTCATCCACCTTGTCAACGATTTGGACCTCGCCTGGTTCGAGGAACCTATTATCGCTGACGACAAGCCCGGCATGGCTGAAGTGCGGGCGTCAGGTGCCGTCCCGATCGCCACCGGCGAAAGCGAGGCGACACGCTATGCCTTCCGCGACCTTGCCGTGCTCAAAGCCGCCGACATCTTCCAGCCTGATCCCGCTTTCTGCGGCGGCATCAGCGAGGCGATGAAGATCGGCACCATCGCCAGCGCCTTCAATTTGCGCTTTGCACCCCATTTGTGGGCCGGCGCGCCCTGTTTTTTCGCAGGCTTGCATGTCTGCGCCGCCTCGCCGTCGAGTTTCACCGTCGAATATTCGCTTGGCGCCAACCCGATGATCCATGATCTGGTCGAAGAGACTGTCGAAGCCAGGGACGGTATGATAGCGATCCCGGAAAAACCGGGTCTGGGATTCACCATTTCGGAGCGGTTCCTGGAGGCGCACGCGCAACGCGGTTGACGATGAAAGAAAAGAACCTCCTCGCAGAACTCGCTGCCTACCTGTTCTCCCATTCGGACAAGGAGAGCGGCCGAACGCCTTCGGAACGCGAACTGGCGGAGCATTTCGCCGTCAGCCGCGGTCAGATCCGCGAGGCGCTGGCCATCCTGGAGGCCATGCGCATCGTCGAGCGTCGAGCCAAGTCCGGTATCTACATCGACACCAAGCAGGCCAGTGTGGAGGCCATGGCGCTTTTTGCCCGCGCAGGCCTGCCGCTCGACCCGATCCAGATCTACGAGACGGTCGAACTGCGCAAGATCCACGAGATCAAGGCGGCCGAACTTGCCTGTTCGCGCGCCACCGAGGAGAATTTCGAGCGGCTGCGCGAAATCCTGAAGGCTTCGGAAGAGCGCATCGCCGCCGGCGAAGGGCTTGCCAGGGAAGACCGCGAATTCCACCTCGAAATCGTGCGCGCCACCAAGAACAGCGTCTTCCACAATGTCTGCAGCGTCTACTACATGATGGGCGAGCAGCGCCTGCCGATCTATTTCAACGACCCCGAGCGCAACCTGCGCTCGCATGCCGAGCATATCCAGATCTATGAGGCGCTGCTGCGCCGCGACGGCAATCTCGCCCAGGCGCTGATGAGCGCCCATCTTCAAGGGGCTGAGAGCTACTGGAAAGGCCTGATCGAGGGCCATGGCGAGGAGCCGCAAAGCCCGGCGCTCGAAAGAGCCTGATCGACATGGCCCGTATCCTCACGACCCACGCCCTGCACCCGCGCGCCTCGGCCATGCTCTCAGGCGCCGGCGAACTCGTCGTCGCCTCCGCCATCGATCCGGCCACGCTGGCCGCCGAGGCTAAAAATGCCGAGATCGTCATCGTGCGCGCGCCGCTGCCACCACAGCTTTTCGACGGCGCAAAGCTGCTGAAGGCGGCAATCCGCCATGGCGCCGGGCTCGACATGATCCCCATGGAAGCAGCGACCGTCGCCGGCGTGCTGGTGGCGAACGTGCCGGCGGTCAATGCCCGCTCGGTTGCCGAGCACGTCATGTTTGCGGCGCTTGCTTTGCTGCGCAATTTCCGCGCCGTCGACCGCGACCTGCGCACCAAAGGCTGGCTCGCCGGCCGCGAGCACGCCAATTCCAACATCGAGCTTGCCGGCAAGACGATCGGCATCGTCGGCCTCGGTGCCGTCGGCCAGGCGGTCGGCCATATCGCCGCGCACGGCTTCGACTTGAAGGTGGTGGCAACGACGCGCAGCATGCAGCCGGCGCCGGACAAGGTCGGCTTCCTGTCGATCGACGCGCTGGTCGAGCAGAGCGACATCATCGTGCTCTGCTGCCCGCTGACGCCGGAAACGCGCGGCCTGATCAACCGTGAGCGGATCGCCCGAATGAAGCCCAATGCGCTGCTGATCAACGTGTCGCGCGGACCGGTCATCGACGACGACGCGCTGATCGAGGCGTTGCAGAAACGCCGTATCGGCGGCGCCGCGCTCGACGTGTTTGCGACGCAGCCGCTGCCGTCGAATCATCCCTATTTCGGCTTCGACACTGTCATCATCACGCCGCACATGGCCGGGATCACCGAAGAATCGATGATGCGCATGGGCGTCGGCGCGGCGGGTGAAGCCTTGCTGGTGCTGGCCAACAAGCTGCCGGTCAATCTGCGCAATCCGGAAGTGGTCGATCACTACCGGCGGCGGTTTCCGGAGAGCCTGTAACACATCGCGGTTTCGCCCCAATTCTCCGCGACGTTGAGAGCCATGTCCGATCCACGCCTCGCATCCCTGGTAGCCGTCGTGTGTTCGCTCTGCGCCATGCCGTCATTCGCGGCCGAAAGCAGTTATGTCTATTGCGACAACGGGCTGCGCTGCTTCATGGCGCCCTGCCCATCGAACAGCGCGCTCGACCTTGGCACCGGCACGATCATCAAGGGCGTGTCGATCGACCCCAGCGGATTGCCGCAGGCCGACAAGGCGATAACCGATCTTTCCGACGCGCTTTATGCCGGCAAGATCGTCGTCAGAGGCTCGATCGAGCACCGCACCCAGACGATCACCGGCAAGGAGCACAATCTCCCCTGGCTGGTCGCGACCCGTATTGTGCGGACCGCCAAGGACAGCGAACGCAAGCACTGTTCGTCGCGCTGATAGGCAGGTCAGCCCTGGTCACGCGCCAAGCAGCTGTTCTATTTCAGCAGCAATCCGCAGCAGGCGCCGGTCGTGCCCGTTGCGCGCCACCAGCATCAATCCGGCGGGCAGCGCCGTGCCCGGCATCGGCAGCGAGATTGCGCAGAGATCGAACTGGTTGGCGACCTGCGTGTTGCGCAGCAGCAGGCCTTCGGTGCGGTCGCGCAACTCGGCATCGTCAGACATCGAAACGATGGTCGGCGCCGTCACCGGCGTGGTCGGCAGAGCCAGCACATCGACCGATGCCAGCCGCTCGTCCATGGCGGCGACGAGCGCTGTGCGGCGGCGCATTGCCCTGATGTAGACAGGCGTCGGCAGCATTGCCGCCCGCGACAAAGGTCCGCTGACATGCGGGTCGACCAGCACCGAAGCCCCTGTCGCCAGCCAGTCGGCATGCACTTCGGCCCCTTCCATCGCAGCGATCGAACCCCGCTTGGTGGCAGCCCGCATATCGGCAAGCAGATCGTCGATCGACAGGTCGGCGATCCGCGCGCCCGTCTGTTCGATCTTGCCAAGGCAGCGGTCGAACGCGGTCGCCACCTCGTCTTCCGTCTCTTCGAAAAGAACGCCGCGTGGAATGCCGACGCGAAGCCCTGCAAGGGCAATCGGCGTCAGCGCGGTCGGCACTTCACCGGCCATCACGGCGTCGGCGGCGGCACATTGGGCGACGGTTCGGGCAAGCGGACCGATCGAGTCCAGCGTGGCGGACAGCGGGAACGCGCCGGCAAGAGGCACGCGCCGCGCAGTCGGCTTGAAGCCGACGACACCGTTGAGTGAAGCCGGAATGCGTATCGAACCGCCGGTGTCGGAACCGATCGATATTTCGCTCGTCGCCTCACCGACCGAGACGCCGGCGCCTGAGGAAGAACCGCCCGGAATGCGGCTGGTGTCCACGGCATTGCCGGGCGTGCCATAGTGCTGGTTGTCGCCGATCGCGGTGAAGGCGAATTCGGTCATGTTGGTCTTGCCGATAATGACCGCGCCGGCTTGCCGCAGCCGGCTGACGATCACGGCATCGCGCAGCGGAGGTGCTGCGGTCCTAAGCATCAGCGAGCCAGCCGTGGTTGGCTCGCCGGCGACATCGAACAGGTCCTTGATCGAGACGATGGTGCCGTCGAGCGGCCCTAGCGTCACACTTGCCCGCTTGCGGGCATCGCTGGCATCAGCCGCGGCCCGTGCGGCTTCGGCATAGAGCTTCGTGAACACGCCCTCTTCGCCGGCACGGGCGGCGAGGCGCGCGAGAATGGTTTCCAGATGATCACGAACGGATTGCATTTTCGGTGTCGGACTCCGAACGCCTTGAACGTCCTTGGGGCATGGCTTGCCGAGACTTAACCCGGCGCAGGCGGTTTTGCACCCTGTCTATTGTGAGGAAAATCCGATGCTCTACAAAGGCAGCTGCCACTGCGGCAAGGTCGCCTTCGAATTCAAGGCCGAACTGACGGGCGCCTTGCGGTGCAATTGCTCGATCTGCTCGCGCAAGGGCGCCCTGTTGTGTGCCATCCCGCACGGGACCTTGCAGGTCCTGGCCTGGGGCGACGATCTCGGCACCTACACATTCGGCAATCATGCCATCGCGCACCGGTTCTGCCGGGCCTGCGGCATCCATCCCTTTGCGGAGGATGTCCGCGAAGGCAGCGAACGCAGTGCCTACATCAACATCAACTGCGTGGCCGATCTCGACCCCTCGACCCTGTCGGTTTTCGATTTCGACGGGCGGTCGGCCTGAGTTTGTTCGCCCCTGCCATCACAACGGCAGCGGCCCGAGAACCGTGACAGTTCTCAGGCCGACGCGCAGTGTCAGGGAAGCCTGATCGCGTCCAGGCTACTCGGCGCGCTTCGGGCCGCGCAGGAACACCACGATGGCCGCCAGCAGTGTCGCCGCGCCGCAATAGGCGAAGGCACTGGCCACGCCGGCATGGTCGACCAGCAGGCCGCCGAAGACGGCGCCGAGCGCGATCGCCACCTGGAACGTCGCCACCATCAGTCCGCCGGCGCTTTCTGCCTGATCGGGCGCTGCCCGCACCAGCCAGCTCTGCAGCCCGACCGGCACCGCGCCGAAAGCAAAGCCCCAGACCGCGACGGCGGCAGCGGCGATCGTCGGCGAAGCCCCGAAACCCAGCATCGAGGCGGCGGCCAGTGCGATCAGCAACGGCGCCAGCGCAACGGCTGCCTTGAGGCTGCGCTCGGCCAGGATACCGCCGGCGACATTGCCGAATAAACCGCCAATGCCATAGGCCAGCAGCACCAGCGAGATCGTCTCGATGTCGAGCAGGGGGACCTTCTCGAGGAAGGGACGGACATAGGTGAAGCCGGCAAAGTGTCCAGAAGCGACCAGCAGCACGACCAGCAGCGCCACCCTGATCGACGGACGCTTCAGCACGTCGAGCAAGGTGCGGAAGCTTGCAACACCCACGGGGGGCAATTTCGGAATGGTGGCCAGCTGCACCAGCAGCGCCAGGGCGGCGACGACGGTCGCAATCATGAATGCCGTGCGCCAGCCCCAGATGTCACCAACGTAAGCGCCGACCGGCGCCGCGCAGACGGTCGCCAGCGAGACGCCGGTCAGGATGATCGACATGGCGCGCGGCATCAATCGCATCGGCACCAGCCGCAGCGCCATCGCTGCCGACATCGCCCAGAAGCCGCCAAGTGCTACGCCGAGCACGACACGGGCAAGCAGAAGCACGGGCAGCGATGAGGCAAAGGTGGCCAGAAGATTGGACAGGATCAGGAATACGGTCAGCATCCACATCACCAGCCTGCGATCCATACGCCTGGTGATGATGGCCATGGTGGGTGCGGCAATGGCTCCGACGATCGCGGTTGCCGTCACCGCCTGTCCGGCCACGCCTTCGCTGACGCCGAGATCGCGCGCCATCGGCGTCAGCAGGCTGGCGGGGAGAAATTCAGCGGTGACGAGGCCAAAAACACCAAGTGCCAGCGAAACAACGGCGCCCCAGGCCGGCTCGGTTCGTTCGTCGGAGTCCGCAGGGTTCAAAAGTGTGGCGTCGATGACGCCTGTCGCCTGTTCGGCCATGGTCAGTCTCCGAGTTGTTTTGCAGCGCAGCATTTGGCTGCAACGCAACATGGGAGTGACCGCTTGGAGTTTCCATGCTAGAAACCCCATCATGCTTGACCATTCGTCCAAAATTCCGATCACTGGCGACCCGCTCACCGACATTTTGCGCGGCCTGCGCCTCGATGGCGTCGAATACGGCCGCTTCGAACTGAAGGAACCCTGGGGCATTCATTTTCCAGCCCAGCCAGCGGCGCGGTTTCATTTCATCGGCCGCAAAGGCTGCTGGCTGAAGCAGCCATCCGGCGAATGGGTGGAACTCAAGGCAGGCGACGCGGTGCTGCTGCCGCGCGGTGCGGCGCACGTGCTGGCCAGCGAGCCCGGCGCCCAGGCCTGGCCGATCCACGGCTACGAAGTCGAGGAGGTCTGCAAGGACGTCTACTGCACGTCGAACGAAGGCATGTCGGAATGCTGCCGGCCGGGAACCCTGTTGTTTTGCGGCAGCATGTACTTCAATCTCGATGGCCTGCATCCCCTGCTCGGCATGATGCCGGATGTGATGCGCACGCATGAGTTGGAAGCCTATGAGCCCGGCATTCCGCATCTGCTGGAATCGATGGAGCGTGAGGTGACGATGGAGCGCGTCGGCTCCGGCGGCATCCTGGCGCGGCTGGCCGACGTACTGGCCGCCACCGTCATCCGCTCATGGGTCGAGCGCGGCTGCGGCGACGCCTCCGGCTGGATCGCCGCCGTCAGGGACCCGGAAATCGGCCGCGTGCTGGCCGCCATCCATCTCGAGCCAAACCATGACTGGACGGTCGAGTCGCTGGCCAGGATGATGGGCGCCTCGCGATCGGGATTTGCCGATCGCTTCGCCACCATCGTCGGCGAAACCCCGGCAAAATATGTCACCCAGGTCAGAATGCATCAGGCACGGCAATGGCTGGTCCGCGACCGGATTAAGATCTCCGTCGTTGCGGCGCGTCTCGGCTATGAATCGGACGCCGCCTTCAGCCGCGCCTTCAAGCGCGTCATCGGCTCGGCGCCCAGCCATCTCCGGGCCGAGGAACAGGCCGATATCCGCCAGGCCAGCTGACGCACAGGGTTCCGAACTCAGCTTGACAAAGGCAGCACCCAGTTCGGCGGTCCCGGCAGTTTTTTTGCCGGCAGCTTTTCGCGATAGGAATTTTTTCTTGACTCGGTGACCTCAGCTATGCTACATTTTTGCCCATGGTGCTGATTTGCGCCAGTGACCCGCCGCACAGGTGGGTTTTGCGTTTGATGCTACGTCAGCCGACGCCCCGGCGGAGGAACCCGTTGGCCCGAGTTTGTTGCCCCTGAGCTGACGCATGGAGGCCGTGACGGACTGGTGATTCCAGGCTAGAGAAATCAGCATGGTTTTCACCTCGCCCAAGACTGCCTTCCCGGCCTCGGACGGTCCGCTAACCGACATCTTGCGCGGATTGCGGCTTGATGGCGTCGACTATGGCCGCTGCGAACTTTCAGACCCATGGGCCGTGTTGTTTCCTGCCCAGAAGGCAGCAAGGTTTCACTTTATCGGCCGCCGCCAATGTTGGCTGTTTTCGCCAGCCGGGGAATGGATTGAGCTGACACCCGGCGATGCATTGCTCTTGCCGCGCGGTGCCGAGCATGTCGTTGCCAGCGCGCCTGGCATTCCGGCCGTGCCGATCGAAAGCTACACTGTCGAGCCTTTGCAGGACAATGTCTTCAATGTCTCCAACGGCGGCCACGGCCCGAAAACCTTGCTGTTTTGCGGCAGCATGCACTTCAACCTGGACGGGTCGCACCCCTTGCTGGGCATGATGCCGGACATGATGCGCGCCAAGGAATTGATGGCTGGCGAGCCAGGTATTCCGCATCTGCTGGAAGCCATGGCCGCCGAAATCACCATGAACCGGGCCGGCTCTGGCGGCATGCTGGCGCGACTGGCCGACGTGCTGGCTGCAAGCATCATCCGTTCCTGGGTAGAAAACAGTGGCGGCGACACCAGAGGCTGGATCGCGGCGATCAAGGATCGCGACATCGGCCGCGTACTTGCCGCCATTCATCTGCAACCCGACAGGAACTGGACCGTCGAAGCGCTCGCGCGCGAAATGGGCGCCTCGCGATCGGCCTTCGCCGAACGCTTCACGGCCATCGTCGGCGAAACACCGGCGAGATATGTCGCCCGCATACGCATGCACCAGGCGCGGCAATGGCTGATCGACGATCGGATGCGGGTATCAGTGGTCGCCGCCAGACTGGGTTACGATTCCGAAGCGTCGTTCAGCCGGGCGTTCAAGCGCATCATAGGCATCGCGCCCAGCCACCTGCGCACTGTCGACGGTACCTCCGGAAACCGCTGAGGCGATCCCGGATCCGCGGCCGCGGATTGCCGGGTCTGGATGAATTGCCGGGTCTGGATGAATTGCCAAGCCTTCCGGACGCAATGCCATTGCCGGGCCACCCGCATGCAATAGCTTGCCAGAACCAAGCAGCGAGAGGCCGGCGGCCAGTCGGTCCGAAGAGGAGAACCAATGCCAAATCATCCGAAGGTCATCGCACTCGCCGTCATGCTTGCGGTTCCCGGGCGCGCCTTTGCCCTCGAGGACAGCTACCTGCCGGCCGACAAGATCCCCTATGTGGCGGAAGTACCCGACCAGCCGCATCGTCTTGGCCCATTGTGGGGCGAGCGGGCCAAGGGCCCGGCAGGCACGTTGCTGAAGGTTCCCGGCAACTGGCGTGCACCGGTCCATGCGCACACCGCGGATTATCGCGCGGTGGTCATAAAGGGGCTGTGGGCGCACTGGCAGATGGATGGCGGCGAGGCGACCAAGGTCGAACTGCCTCCTGGATCCTATTGGACCCAGAAGGCCGATGAGATGCATGACGACGCCTGCGTCTCCGACACGGAATGCGTGATCCTGCTGATCAACGACACGCCCTACGAAACCTACTTCCAGAAATAGGCTGGGATGCAGCCTATGAGGCGTGTCGCAAGCTGACGCCGCTGCCCTTGTCGAACAGCACCACCTTGTCGGGGTTCCAGGCAAAGCGCACCGCCTGCTCGATGGCGACGTCGGTCCTGGCCGGCACGGTGGCACGCAGCGTCGCGTCGCCGACGCGCAGCGTCAGGATCTTTTCGACGCCGTGGTTCTCGACGTCGTGGACGCGCGCCTCGACCGGCGCGCCGCTCTCGAGATAGACGTCCTCGGGACGAATGCCGAAGACGAGCGGGCGACCGTCGGTCGCCGCACCCGCCTTTAGCCCCCCAAAAGTCTTGGCGCCCTGCGAAAAAGGCAGTTCGAAGTTCAACGGAGCCATCACCGCGCGGCCGTTCACAAGCTTGCCGTCGATGAGGTTCATCGGCGGCGAGCCGACGAAGCTTGCCACATAGGTGTCGCGCGGGTTGTTGTAGATCTCGTGCGGCGTACCGGTCTGGACGATGCGGCCATGGTTGAGCACGCCCACCTTGTCGCCCATCGACATCGCCTCGATCTGGTCGTGGGTGACGAACAGGAAGGTGGCGCCGAGCTGCATCTGCAGGTTCTTCAGTTCAGTCCGCAGCGCCTCGCGCAGCTTTGCGTCGAGCGCCGACAGCGGCTCGTCCATCAGGAACACACGCGGCTTGCGCACGATGGCGCGGCCGATCGAGACGCGCTGCATCTCGCCGCCGGACAGCCGATCCGTCTTGCGGTCGAGCAGATGCTCGATCCGCAGCGTACGGGCGGCACGGTCGACGCGATCCTTGATCTCGGCGTCGGGCAGCCGGCGGATTTTCGGCTTGAGCGGGAATTCTAGATTTTCGCGCACCGTGTAGCGCGGATAAAGCGAGTATTGCTGCAGCACCAGCGCCACGTCACGCTCGGCCGCACCCCAGTCGGCGACGTCGACGCCGTCGATGAAGACCTGGCCTTCGCTCGGCTTTTCCAGGCCGGCGATAAGCCGCAGCGTCGTCGTCTTGCCGGCGCCCGTCTCGCCCAGCAGCACGAAGAACTCGCCATCGGCAATATCGAGATCGAGCCCGGTGAGCGCAGTGTGGTTGCCGAAGGTCTTCGAGATGTTCTTGAGCTGGATATGGGCCATCAGAGTCTCACCTCAAGCGACTTGCCGCTTGCCTTGTCGAAGAAGTGCGCCTGGGTCGGGTCGATCCTGGCGAAGACCCTTTCACCGGGTCCGGCAACGAAGCCGCTCTTGGTGCGGGCCCGCAGCAACTCGGTTCCCACCTTGAGATCGACGATGTCGAAGGAGCCGAGCGGCTCGACGATATGCGTGTCGACAGGCACGAAGCCCTCGGTTGCCTCGCGCCGAATGAGCACGCCCTCCGGGCGGATGCCCAGCGCGAGCTGCCGCCCGGCATGGCCGTTGAGCTTCGACAGCAATGCCTGCGGAAATTCGAAGCCGGAAGCCGCGCCGCCGACCGTTACCGAGACCGCGGATCCGGTCTCGGCGACTGCGGCATCGGTGACATTCATCACCGGGCTGCCGACGAATTGCGCCACGAACAGATTTGCCGGCTGCGAATAGACCTCGTCCGGCGTGCCGACCTGCTGCAAGACGCCTGCGTGCATGATGACGATGCGGTCGGCCAGGCTCATGGCCTCGATCTGGTCGTGCGTGACATAGATGGTGGTCGAGCCCTGCTTGATGTGCAGCCGCTTGATTTCCGCGCGCATCTCCTCGCGCAGCTTGGCGTCGAGCGCGCCGATCGGCTCGTCCATCAGCATGGCCTTCGGCCGCCGCACCAGCGCCCGGCCGATGGCGACGCGCTGCATGTCGCCACCCGAGAGGGCCGACGGCTTCTTGTCCAGCAGATCGGTGATCTGCAGCGTCTTGGCCACGGAGCGAACCTCGCTGTCGATCTCCGTCTTGCTCTTGCGCGTGGCACGCAAGGGGAAGGCGATGTTCTCGTAGACGCTCATATGCGGATAGAGCGAGAACGACTGGAACACCATGGCGATGTCGCGGTCGGCGGCCTTCAAATGCTGTACCGGCTTGCCGTCGATGAAGATGTCGCCCTCGTCGATCGTTTCCAGCCCGGCGATGGCCCGCAGCGTCGTCGTCTTGCCGCAGCCCGACTGGCCGAGCAGAACGATGAACTCGTTGTCGGCGATCTTGAGGTTCAGGTCCTTGATGACCTGGACGGCGCCGAAGAATTTCTGGACGCCGCGAAGCTCGATCTGGGTCAATGCTGTGCTCCCGGATTGCGCACCTGGCCGGTGCCGGCCTTTTCCTCAGGCGCGATCTTGGAGGTTACGTTGAAGCCGACAAGTCCGATCAGGATGATGGTCAGGCCATATGTGTGCAACAACAGGTTCCAGGGCTGGCAGAGTGCTATGATGCCGAGCACCATCAGCACCTGCGAACCGGGCTCCAGATATTTCTGGTTGATGGCACGAAAGCTCATTTGCGAATCGCTCCGAAGGACATGCCGCGCAGCAGATGGTTGCGGAGCAGGAACGTGAAGATCGCGACCGGCAGCAGGAACAGAAAGGTTCCGGCGGCGATCACCGTCCAGTCCGGCAGGCCCGAGCCGACCTGGCTCGGGATGAAGGGCGGTGCGGTCTGGGCGCGGCGGTTGGTCATGATCAGTGCGAAGGCATATTCGTTCCACGCGGTGATGAAGCAGAACACCGCGGTGGCGGCGATGCCGGTGGCCGCCTCGGGCAGCACGATCTTGAAGAAGGCCTCCATGCGCGTGTAACCGTCGACCAGGGCCGCCTCTTCATACTCTTTCGGTATCTCATCCATGAAACCCTTCATCAGCCACACCGAGAAGGACAGGTTGAAGGCGGTGTAGAGGATGATCAGGCCCACATGCGTGTCGTTGAGGCCGACCGCCCGGTACATCAGGAACATCGGGATCGCCACCACCACCGGCGGGAGCATGCGTGTCGACAGGATGAAGAAGAGCAGGTCAGCCTCCCCCTTCACCTTGAAGCGCGAAAAGCCATAGGCGGTGAAGGTGCCCATGCCGACCGCCAGCACCGTGGAGGTGATGGCGATGATCAGCGAGTTCATGAAGCGACTCGGATAGCCGGACCATTGAACCTGGCCCTTGCCGTCGCGCACGATCTTTTCACCGCCGTCGAAGACGACGCGCTCCCACCAGGGCGCTGCCGCATACTCTTCCGGCGTCGGCGCGCTGCGCAGTTGCGAGCGCTTGGTGAACAGCTTGACGAAGGGCGATATCTCCGGCTGGAACACCACCGTCGGCGGGATCGTGGTGGCGAGGTTGCGCGGCTTGAACGCCGTCGAGGCGATCCAGTAGATCGGCGCCAGGAAGATGATCGTCACCAGCAGCACAGCGACGATGGCGACGCGATTGAAGCCGATTTCGGAAGAAGTGCGGACGGCGGCCATCTCAGCGCTCCTTCACCTTGTTGAGGTATTTGACGTAGATGTTGGTGATAGCCAGCACCATGATCAGCACGATGTAGGCAAGCGCGCAGGAGCGCCCGGTCTGCCATTCCTGGAACGCCATCTTGTAGAGCCGGATCGAGATCACCTCGGTGGTTGGCTGGCTCGTCAGGATGTAGGCGAGATCGAAGGTCTTGAACGCCTCCATGGTGCGGAAGATGATCGCGATCATCAGAATCGGCGCGACCAGCGGCAGCGTAATGCGAAAGAAGGTATAGAACGAGCCGGCGCGGTCGATCGCCGCCGCCTCGTAGAGGTGCTTCGGCACTGCCGACAGGCCGGCAAGCGACAGCAGCATGACGAAGGGCGACCACATCCAGATGTCGGTGATGGCAACCGCGTAGAGCGCCATGTCAGGGTTGGACAGCCACTCGAAATTGCCGAGGCCGAGTGCATAGTTGATGACACCCCATGACGGATCATAGAGCAGTTTCCAGAACAGACCGACGACGGCCATCGACAGCATCATCGGCAACAACAGCAGTGTCGTCAGCAGGCCCTTCAGCGGGATATCGCGGTTGAGCAGCAACGCCACGCCAAAGCCGACGATGACCTGACCGACCACGGAGACGATGACATATTTGGCGGTGATGGCGAAATTCGACCAGATGAACGGGTCGTTGAGCAGTTCGCGGTAATTCTGCAGTCCGACGAAATTGGCCGCCGCCGGGCTCGACGCGCGAAAGTCGGTGAACGAATAGCCGAGCGAATAGAGCAGTGGAAAGATGTTGAAGACGATCAGGAAAACGATCGTCGGAATGATGAAGAGATTTCGGATCGTGAGATCGCTCATGCCGCGGGTGGCGGAGCGCGAGTTGGGATCCAGCGTGGTCATGACTGCAGTGGCCAAGGCCAGTTCCTTCCTTGAGAAAAGAAAACGGAAGGGGTGGGCTCCCACCCCTTCCGAGCGTTAGTACCGCTTACTTCACGCGGTTGTACTTCTTGAACGTCGCGTTCCAGTCCGCGGCGAGCGAATCGAGCACTTCCTTGGCCGTGCCCTGATTGCCGGTGATGTACGGATAGACGCGTTGGTTCATCGCGATGAGCAGCTCGGCATATTCCGGCGTCGCCCAGAAGTCCTTCACCTTGAACATGGTTTCGTAGAAAGCCTTGTTGTAAGGCGTGGCGTTCTGGAATTCAGGCGACTCGAGCACCTTGGCACTTGCCGTGTAACCGCCGAGTTCCGCCCACTTCTTCTGCGTCTCGTCTTTGATGAACCATTCCAGGAACTTCATCGCCTCTTCCTTGTTGTTGGAATAGGAGATGACGGAGATGCCCTGGCCGCCGAGCGCGGCGAACTGGTCGCCGTTCGGGCCGGCCGGGTTGGCGAAGAAGCCTGTGTTCTTGGCATTCGGGTTCGAGGCTTCGTTGATGAGCGCCGGGAAGAAGGCGAAGTAGTTCATGCTCATCGCAGCCAGATTCTCGGTGATCGCCTGGTTGTCCTCGATGAAGAAGCTCTTGGCCCAACCAGGAGGTGTGAAGGAATAGAGTTCCTTGTAGACCTCGAGCGCCTTGACGTTCTGATCGGAGTTGATGATCCCGTCGACCTTGTAAGTGGCATAGTCGCCAAGTTCGCCGCCGTAGGAGAAGATGGCGTTCTCGACGCCCATAACCAGGGCATCATATGAATTGTCGGTGTAGATGGCGACGCCGTAGCGCTTCTGGTCGGGACGGTGGAAGAATTCGGCAATGTCGCGCAGCGCCTTGAAATCCTTCGGCACGCCGAGATCGTAGCCATACTTGGCCTTGAACGCTTCCATTTCCTTGGGGTCCTCGAACCAGTCCTTACGGTAGGACCAGCCGACTGCGTCACCCTCGGCCGGGATCGACCAGTACTTGCCGGAGGCCGACGGATATTCGGCGTAGTACTTGACAGTCGCCGGCGCCATCACCTCCTTCAAATTATGCTTGTTGAAGAAGTCGGTAAGGTCGACATAGTGGCCCGCCTCGGATGCGGCACCGATCCACTGCGAGTCGCCGACCACCATGTCGTAGGCGCTGCCCTTGGCGTTGAACTCGGTGAATGCCTTGGTCTGGAAGTCGGACCAAGGTGTGGTTTCGACCGTGACCTTCACGCCGGTCTCGGCCTCGTAGAGGTTGACGAGTTCCTGCAAATAGTTCGCCGGATCCCATTCCGCCCAGAATATGGTGAGTTCTTTGTCCTGCGCGTAAACGGACGTTCCGCAGGCAAGCGTTAAGCCGATACCAGCAAGTGCGCTGGTCACTAACTTGCGCATAATGATTTCCTCCCTTGTGCGCGTTCTACCTTATCGTGCGAGCCGGCAACGGGGCCGGCCCTGGTAGTTCCTCCCGTGATCGCACCTTCCCGGTTTCGAGCCTCCTCGCCCCTGCCGGAAAATGGATCGCAGCCCTCACTTTCGATCCGCTTTTCTGATCCAATCTGGTATTACCAATTTTGCATGCACGTCAAGCCCTTTCTTGACAGCTTGACGTGGTCATTGCCATCGGATTCCGGCTTTATCTGCCTGTTTTACCAAGATTTTCCTACTCAGTGATATGATTGGGTATTGTCCGACACCCCACTCAACGGCTAAGATCAGTAGCGTGCATGCCAATCTGGTCGAACCAGATAGGCTCTATTTCATGACTGCCTTCGGATCGGGGCTGCCTCCTTCATCGACCGATTCCGCGACTGCCGCACGCACCAGCGCCCCGGCTGCCCACTGTGCGACCGCCCTTGTCCGGCGGCTGTCCAGCCCCCAGATATCCTTGAGCACGATCAGCACCTCGACGCCGAAGATCAGCGACAGCGCCTGCGCCAGCCGCCTGAAGTCGCGCGGCGGCAAACGGCCCTTGAGCGGCGCGATCGCATCTTTCAGCAAGTCGATGCGATGGCCGCGCGTAAAGGCGGGCTCACCGCCCAGCGTGCCGGCCTGACGTCGCGCCCATTGATCGAGCGACAGCTTCAGTGCTGCCTTGAACGTGGCTTCGAAGGCCTCGATGCGCGGCATGGCCGTATCGAACAGATCGGCGACCCGGCGCTCGGCATTGGCGGAGGTCGATTGCCAGGTGAGGATCGGCCCCAGCCCCTCGTCGACCACCGCTTGCACCAGCACCGCCTGGCTCGGGAAGTAACGATAGGCGGTAGCGCGGGAAACCTCGGCGGCCTCGGCGACCTCGCTGACCGAAGGTGTGACGCCCGCCTGCATCAGCCTTGTTGCCGTCTCCAGCATCAGCCGTTTCGTCCGCGCGCGCGGCCCACGTTCGGGCACTGGACCGGTTGCCCGTTCAGCGTCGTCGATCGCAGCGGATTGTTGACGTGAGACATTCATGCCAATACGATACGCGCGTCTCAAAAATTTGCAATGGCGTCCGCATCGTCGAGCGGCCCGGGCAATGAGCGATGGAGGCGGCATCGCGCCTGCCAGGATTGGGGGAGCGCAATGAAGCGTATCTATGTGGTGGGTACCGCGGACACCAAGGGCGAGGAACTCGCCTTCCTGGCCGATGCGATCGCTGCTGCGGGCGCCCTCGTTAGCCGTGTCGATGTCGGAACGCGCGGCGCAACCATACCTGTCGATATCAGCGCGAGGGAAATCGCCGACCATCATCCCGGCGGCCGTGACGCCGTGCTCGGCGGCAATGATCGTGGCGCCGCGGTCGCCGCGATGGGCATCGCCTTCGCCCGCTTTGCCCAATCGCGCAACGACATCGCAGCCATGATCGGCATCGGCGGCGGTGGCGGCACATCGATCATCACGTCGGGCATGCGCGCCCTGCCGCTCGGCTTGCCCAAGATCATGGTCTCGACGCTCGCCTCCGGCGATACCGCACCCTACGTCGATGTCTCCGACATCATCATGATGCCGGCGGTGACAGACATGGCCGGACTGAACCGGCTCTCCCGTGTCGTGCTGCATAATGCGGCTCAAGCCATATCAGGCATGGCGGCCAGACCGGCGCCGCCGCCAGACGGCCGGCCGTCGATCGGCCTCACCATGTTCGGCGTCACCACACCTTGCGTGACCGCCATCGCCGACCAGCTCCGTTCTGGATATGACTGCATGGTCTTCCACGCCACCGGCACAGGCGGCCGCAGCATGGAAAAGCTGGCCGACAGCGGCTTGCTGTCCGGCGTCGTAGACATCACCACGACCGAAGTCTGCGACCTGCTATTCGGCGGTGTGCTGCCGGCGACTGACGATCGTTTCGGCGCCATCGCTCGCACGGGGCTGCCCTATGTCGGCTCCGTCGGCGCGCTCGACATGGTGAACTTCTGGGCGCCTTCGACCATCCCGGAGCACTATCGCGATCGGCTGTTCTACGAACACAATCCCAATGTCACGCTGATGCGCACCACGGCGGACGAATGCCGTGCGATCGGCGAGTGGATCGGCACCAGGCTCGCCCGCTGCGGGGGGCCGGTGCATTTTCTCATCCCGGAAAAAGGCGTCTCGGCGCTCGACATCGAAGGCGGCGCCTTCTTCGACCCGGAAGCCGACGCCGTTCTGTTCGATGCCATCGAGCGCACCATCAAGCCCAACAGCAAGCGCCGCGTGACGCGCCTGCCGCTGCACATCAACGATCCCGAATTCGCAAAGGCTGCAACATCAGCCTTCCTCGACATCGCCAGACAGTGAGAGATCTCAAAGATGCCCGCCATACCGCGCAAGGACATATTGAAGAAATTCAGGGGAATGATCGACAAGGGCGTGCCGATCGTCGGTGGCGGCGCCGGCACCGGCCTGTCGGCGAAAGCCGAGGAAGCCGGCGGCATCGACCTCATCATCATCTACAATTCCGGCCGCTACCGCATGGCCGGGCGCGGCTCGGCCGCCGGCCTGCTCGCCTATGGCAATGCCAACGAGATCGTCAAGGAAATGGCCTATGAGGTGCTGCCGGTGGTCAGACACACGCCTGTGCTTGCCGGCGTCAACGGCACCGACCCGTTCGTCATCATGCCGCTGCTGTTGGCCGAGTTGAAGACCATGGGCTTTTCCGGCGTGCAGAACTTTCCCACCATCGGTCTGTTCGACGGAACCATGCGGCAAAGCTTCGAGGAAACCGGCATGGGCTTCGGCCTCGAGGTCGACATGATCGCCTCGGCGCACAAGCTCGATCTCTTGACCACGCCCTATGTCTTCAACCCCGACGAAGCCCGCGCCATGACAAAAGCCGGCGCCGACATCGTCGTCGCCCATATGGGTGTGACGACAGGCGGCTCGATCGGCGCCACGTCAGCCAAGTCGCTCGACGACTGCGTTCAGGAGATCGACGCCATCGCCAATGCCGCGCGCTCGGTGCGCAAGGATGTCATCCTGCTTTGCCATGGCGGCCCGATTTCGATGCCCGACGACGCCCGCTATATTCTCTCCCAGGCCAAGGGCCTGCACGGCTTCTATGGCGCAAGTTCGATGGAACGGCTGCCGGCGGAAGCCGCGATCGCCAAACAGACGGCCGATTTCAAGGCGGTGACACTTGGTGGTGACAAGACCACGAAGAAAAAGAAGGGATGATGAGACGATGACTGACACGAGCAAGGTATTTGTCTACCCGAAGGACGTCAGCGCCTTCGGCTTCGACTGGGGAAAATTGGCGCTGACGGTGGCGCCCGAAGTGAATGGCGCAACCCGCTTTTCCGGCGGTGTGGTGGACCTGCCTTCCGGCAAGGGTCACACGCGCCACAATCATCCGGGCGCGGAAGAAATCATCTTCGTCATCTCCGGTCATGGCGAGCAGATGGTTGAGGACGAAAAGGGCAATCCGGTGGTCGCAAAAGTCGGCCCCGGCTGCACCATCTATGTGCCGGAAAGCCGCTTTCATTCGACGCTGAACACCGGCGACGGGCCGATGCAGCTTTTCGTCGTCTATTCGCCGGCAGGGCCCGAACTGGTTTTGCGGGAATTACCGGACTTCAGGCTGATTCCGGCGGGGCAGTGATCTTTCCTCCGTTCCCGCGTTTGCTGGGAGGCCCGCTCATCCGGCCGCTTCGCGGCCACCTTCTCCCCGAGGAGAGAAGAGACGAGCATCATCGCCGGCAATCCTCCTCTCCCCTCGGGGAGAGGAGGATTGCCCCGAATTGCTCTTCGCAATTCGGATAGCAATCCGGGTGAGGGGGCAGCGCCCTTCAGTACCAGCTAGGCCGCACCACCCCTGTTCCAGCCCCTGCCACGGTCGCCGAACATCACATAGCCGGTTTCGGTGACCGCCAGCGTGTCCTCCAGCTTGATGAAGCCACGCGTCGGGTGGAGCATGGTTGTCTCCACCGACAGCACCATGTTCCTTTCCAGCGGCTTGGCCGCATAGGTGCCTTCATAGGTCACCGGGTGGTTGGTCATCAGGAACGGCGCCTCATGTGTGATCAGGCCCATGCCATGGGCGAAGAAATCCGTGTAGGGCGCGACCTTCGAAGCCTTCAGCACGCCCTCGGCATGCGAAATCATGTCGCCGCCCAGCGTGCCCGCTTTGACCTTGGAGAAGGCCGCCTGCTGCACCGTCTCGACCTCGGCCAGCAAATCTCTAAGTTCGGCATCCGGTTCGCCGAGGATGCCCATGCGGCAGAGGTCGCCGATATAGCCGTGATAATTGCCGCCGGAATCGATTGACAGCACCTCGCCTTTTTTCCACGCCTGCGGTGAAGCGGCGCGGTTGTGGCTGGAGCCCAGCGTCAGCAGGCAATATTCGAAATGAATGCCGCGATTGGTTTCCTCGCGCCGCAGTTGTTCGATCATCTCGCCCTTGGTCGTGCCTTCGCGCGCCCAGGCAATGGTCGCCAGCATGGAATCGGTGATCAGTTCGGAGGCCGTGCGCAGCTTCTCCAGCTCCGCATCGGTCTTGATGGCGCGCATGCGCTCCAGCATATCGGTCGCATCGATCAGTCTGGCGTCCGGCAACGCCTTGCGGATCAGCGTATAGGCATCCGACGGCAGGAAGCCAGGCTCGATGCCGATGCGGGCGCCGGCCATGCCGATCTTCTGCAGGTGCTCGACGGCGAGGTTGGCGGCGTCGAGCGTGCCCCAGCAAGCGGCGTGCAGCGTCGGCGTCCAGAACGGGTTATTCTGGTGTTCGCCGCCTTCCATGCGGTTGCCGATATAGGCGGCATGATCCGGCCCGCCCTTTTCGTACACGACGATCGGCAGGTAGCGGCTGTGGCCGATCGCATCCATGGCGGCAAAGAAGATGAACTTGTAGCCGCCCAGCAGATATTGCGTGTTGTGCTTGGAGGTGGCGAGCAGCACATCGATGCCGGCCTCCTCCATCAGCCGGTCGACCCTTGCCTGGTCGAACGGGATATTGCCGACGGCATTATTGCCCGGAGCAATGTTCATCTCTCTCTCCCTGAATTGCCTGCAATCGCTGACTGTCTCAGTCCGGATCCCTTGGCTACGGTCAAATCTGCACCATTTTGCCCACTCTGGTCCAGCCAGAAATAGGAAAAACAGCACCGTTCGATGTCACCATGTCGTCTTCCGTCGCATATTCGATCAATCTGGTCTTACCAGATTGATCGAACTGAGCCACGCCCTCCAAACTGGTCCAGCGGACGAAAATTTCAAAGCCAAGCGAGGATGCGCCAATTCCGTCTCTGGCGAAACCCTCGGCAAAGCTCATAATTGCCGCGGCAAGGGATGCTGGCGGGCTTGCCGGCGTCCGAGGGGTATTGGCGCACCCGACCGGGTCGCGGAGAGGACGGAGTTCGATCATGTCAGGTTTCACGATTTCCAGACGCACGATGCTTGCCGGTTCGGCAATGCTGCTGGCCTCCACCGCAATGCCGGCACCGGGCTGGGCGCAGACGCCAAAGAAGGGCGGGCGGCTGGTGCTTGCCGCCGATTCCGAACCGCGCAACCTCAACCCGGCGATTGTCGCCTCCAACGGCGTGTTCTTCATCTCCAGCAAGATCGTCGAAACGCTGGCCGAAGCCTCCTTCGACGGCAAGGACGGGCTTGCACCACGGCTGGCGCTGAGCTGGGAAGGTGCCGCCGACGGGCTCTCGGCGACGTTCAAACTGCGCGACGGCGTCAAATGGCATGACGGCAAGCCGTTCACTTCGGCCGACGTCGCCTTTTCGGCGCTGCAGATCTGGAAGCCGCTGCAGAATCTCGGCCGCACTGTGTTCAAGGATCTGGCCAGCGTCGACACGCCCGACGATCTCACCGCCATCTTCAAATTCGCCAAGCCGACGCCGTTCCAGCTGATCCGCAACGCGCTGCCGGCGCTGAGCAGCGTGGTGCCGAAGCACATCTACGAGGTCGGCAAGATCGAGGACAACCCGGCCAACAACGCGCCGATCGGTACCGGGCCGTTCAAATTCGGCGAGTACAAGGCCGGCCAATATTACCGGCTGACCAAGAACACGGATTACTGGGGCAAGGACGAGCCCTATCTCGACGAGATCATCTATCAGGTGTTGCCGGATCGCACTTCAGCGGCGAGCGCGCTGGAGGCCGAGGAGATCCAGCTCGCAGCCTTTTCCGCCGTGCCGCTGGCCGACCTCGACCGCATCTCGAAAGTGCCGGGCCTGAAGGTGATCTCCAAGGGTTACGAAGGGCTGACCTATCAGCTTGTCGTCGAGATCAACCATCGCCGCAAGGAACTGGCCGACCTGAAAGTACGCCAGGCGATCGCGCACGCCATCGACAAGGATTTCGTCATCAAGACGGTGTTCCTCGGCTATGCCGCCACGGCCACCGGTCCGGTGCCGAAGAACGATCCGCAATTCTACACCGCCGATGTGCCGACCTATGCCTTCGACGTCGCCAAGGCCAACGCGCTGCTCGACGAGGCCGGCTACAAGAAAGGTCCGGACGGCAAGCGCTTCACGCTAAAACTGCTGCCTGCGCCCTATTTCAACGAGACCAAGCAGTTCGGCGACTATCTGCGCCAGGCGCTCGCCGCCATCGGCATCGACGCCCAACTGGTCAACAACGACTCGGCCGCGCACATCAAGGCGGTCTACACCGACCACGCCTTCGACCTCGCGGTCGGCCCGCCGGTGTTCCGCGGCGACCCGGCGATCTCGACCACCATCCTGGTGCAGAGCGGCATTCCGGACGGCGTGCCGTTCTCCAACCAGGGCGGCTACAAGAACGACGCGCTCGACGCGCTCATCGCCAAGGCATCGGAGACGCTCGACGCATCAGCCCGCACCGACCTCTACAAGGAATTCCAGAAGGAGGTGGCCACCGACCTGCCGCTGATCAACGTCGCCGAATGGAGTTTTATCAGCGTCGCGCGCGACACTGTCGGCAACATCGCCAACAACCCGCGCTGGGCGGTGTCGAACTGGGCGGACACGTATTTGGAATCGTGACAGAATTGCGCGGATGAGAGTTTGCGAGAAAAGGGGAATTTGGCCGAAGGCCGAGTTCCTTCACACCCCCCTCTGTCCTACCGGACATCTCCCCCGCAAGGGGGGAGATCGGCTATTTGTCCGCCCCGCCAATTATGCAACCTCGGAAATTGGCGAAACCGTCGGTGACATCCAATCTCCCCCCTTGCGAGGGAGATGTCCGGCAGGACAGAGGGGGGTGCCCAGACACCGCACCTCTCACGATCAGGCCGGCGTCCTTTTCCCATGACCCGCGCCCTCACCCTGCTCCGCCGTCGCCTCGTCGGCAGCATCTTCGTGCTGCTGATCGTCGTCATAGGCACCTTCCTGCTGCTCGAAGCCGCCCCCGGCGACGCGGTCGACGCCTATATCGTCTCGACCGGCGGCGACGCCGGCATGATCGAACTGTTGCGCCATCGCTGGGGTCTCGACCAGTCGGAGCTGACGCGGCTCGCCAATTACCTCTGGGCGCTGTTGCATCTTGATCTCGGGCAGTCGGTGACCTTCTCCCGGCCGATCCGCGACGTCATCCTCGAGCGCCTGCCCAACACGCTGCTTTTGATGGTCAGCGCCACCGCGCTCTCCTTCGGGCTTGGCTCGGCACTTGGCATCTATGCCGGTGCGCGGCCAGGCAGTTTCCGAGATCGTTTCCTGTCGATCGGCTCACTGGCGCTCTATGCCGTGCCGGGTTTCTGGCTCGGACTGGTGCTGATCGTCGTCTTTGCCGTCGACCTGCGCTGGCTGCCGGTCGGCGGCATCGAAACCCTGGCCTCGGACAAGACGGGGCTCGACCGTGCAGCCGACATCGCTATTCATCTCGTCTTGCCGGTTTCTGCCCTCGGCTTCATTTATCTGGCGCTTTATCTGCGCATGATGCGCGCCGGCATGGCCGAGGTCTGGCGGCAAGATTTCGTCCTGGCCGCCCGCGCCAAGGGGCTATCCCGCCGCCGCATCGTGCTCGCCCACGTCGCCCGCAACGCATTGCTGCCGCTGGTCACCATGCTCGGCCTGCAGTCGGCGCAGATGCTCGGCGGCAGCGTCGTCATCGAGAGCGTCTTTTCCGTGCCCGGCCTCGGCCGGCTGGCGCAGGAGGCGGTCGCCTCCCGCGACACCCCGCTTCTGCTCGGCATTATCCTCACCAGCGCCGTCCTGGTCATCGTTATCAATTTGCTCGTCGACATCGCCTACGCCTTCCTCGATCCGCGCGTCGGCGCGAGCGAGGCCCGCGCATGAGCCCGCTCCGCCGCTTTCTGCGCGTGCCTGAGGCGGTTGCCGGTGCCATCCTCCTGGCGGCGCTGATTGCCATGGCGCTGTCGGCGTCGCTGCTGTTCCCAGGCGATCCCCAAGCCATCGCCGGCCCCGCACTGCTGCCGCCGTTCCAGGACTGGTCGCTGCCGCTCGGCACCGACCGGCTTGGCCGCAACGTGCTGGCCGAGCTTTTTCATGGCGCCCGCACGTCGCTGGCCGTCGGGCTCGCGGCCGCGGCGGCGGCACTTGTCGTCGGCGCGGTGGTCGGCACATTGGCCGGCTTTGCCGGCGGCCTCGTCGACGAGGTGCTGATGCGCGTCACCGACGCCTTTCAGACCGTGCCGAGCTTCCTGTTGGCGCTGGCCTTCGTCAGCGTCGTCGGACCGTCGCTCGGCGTCGTCGTGATTGCCATCGCGCTCGGCACCTGGACCGGACCGGCTAGAGTAGCCCGCGCTGAAGTCCTCTCCATTCGCGAACGCGATTATGTCGCCGGGGCCAGGGTCATCGGCATGCACCCGCTGGCGATCGCCTTTCGCGAGGTGCTGCCCAACGCCTTGCCACCGGTGCTGGCGATGTCGTCGGTGATCGTCGCCGCCGGGATCCTCACCGAAGCGGCCTTGTCTTTCCTCGGCTTGGGCGACCCCAACCGGGTCACCTGGGGCGGCATGATCGCCGAAGGCCGCGCCGTGCTGCGCACCGCGCCCTTCCTGTCGATCGTCCCGGGCATAGCGTTGGTTCTGACCGTGCTCGGCGTCTATCTCGCTGGTGAAGGCATCGTCGAGACGACGGCAGTCAGGAGAGGCCTGTCGTGACCGCCCTGGCTACGATCCGCGACCTGACGGTGACCTACCGCCGCGACGGCAGCGAGGTGGCGGCACTGAAGAGCGTCAGCCTCGACATCGCCGCTGGCGAACGCCTCGCCATCATCGGCGAAAGCGGCTCGGGCAAGAGCACGCTGGCACTGGCCATTGCCGGGCTGCTGCCGGCTTCTGCCAAGGTTGGAGGTCGCATCGATTGGTTTTTGTCCTCATCGGGCGCCAAGGCACCCCCCTCTGTCCTGCCGGACATCTCCCCCGCAAGGGGGGAGATTACGCTCTCACCTCTGCCTTCGCCAATCACCAATGTCGCGGAAGGGGAGCGGTCGGCGAAGCTGCTGATCTCCCCCCTTGCGGGGGAGATGTCCGGCAGGACAGAGGGGGGTGTGACGGAACGCCAGCCTTTCAAACCCGAACTCAACAAAATCCCCCGCCTCGGCCGCGACATCGGCTTCGTCTTCCAGGACCCGTCCGCCAGCCTCGATCCGGTGATGACCATCGGCAAGCAAATCGCCGAAGTGGCGCGCACGCATCTCGGCCTCACCTGGTCCCAGTCCTATGCCAGGGCCAAAAGCCTGCTCGAGCGCGTCCGCCTGCCAGATCCGGACTCGGCCTTGCGCGCCTTCCCGCATCAGCTCTCCGGCGGCCAGAAGCAGCGTGTGGCGATCGCCGCCGCCATTGCGGCCGGTCCGAAGTTGCTGATCGCCGACGAAGCGACCAGCGCGCTCGATACCATCGTGCAGGCCGAGATCGTCGCCTTGATCAGACGACTGGTGAACGAGGACGGCATGACGCTGCTGTTCATCAGCCATGACATCGCGCTGGCGGCCGAGCTTGCCGAGCGCATCGCCGTTTTCCGTCATGGCCAGTTGGTCGAGCTTGGCATGACGGCGCAGATTGTCGGCGCCCCGGCCCAGCCCTATACGCGTGCATTGCTCGACGCCCATATAGGCCTCGACACCAGGCCGTTGCTGAACCGAGCCAGGCTCCACGCATGAGCCTGCTGGCGGTGTCCAACCTCACCAAGCGCTACCGTCGCGGCGGCAAGACCATCGCTGCCGTCGACGATGTCTCCTTTCACATCGACCCCGGTGAGACGCTGGCGTTGGCCGGACCTTCGGGCAGCGGCAAGTCGACGATCGCGCGGTTGGTGCTGCGATTGATCGAGCCGGACGACGGACGCATCGAATTCGAAAGCGACGATTTCCTGGCCTTGAGCGGCGCCGCGCTGCGAGCACGCCGCGCACGCCTGCAAATGGTGTTCCAGGATCCATTGGCCGCCTTCAACCCTCGCGCCACGGTGGCGCGTGTGCTCGACGATCCCTTGCGCATCCATGGCATCGCCTCCCGCGCCGAGCGCCCGCGCCGCATCGCCGCGTTGCTGGAGCGCGTCGGGCTGACGGCTAATCTCGCGCCGCGCGCCATTCATGAAATCTCCGGCGGCCAGCGGCAGCGTGTCGCCATTGCCCGCGCCATCGTCACGAAGCCGTCGCTGATCGTGCTCGACGAGGCGGTGTCGGCGCTTGACGTCTCCGTGCGCGGGGAGATCCTCGAGCTTTTGCTCGACCTGCAACGCCAGGAAAAGATCGCCTATCTCTTCATTTCACATGATCTCGGCGTCATCAGGTCGGTCGCCCACCGCGTCATCCTTCTCGACGCCGGCCGAATTGCCGAAAACGGCGATGCCCAAACCGTCATCGGCGCGCCGCAATCAGCCATCGGCAAGGCGCTGGTGGCGGCCGCGCCAAGATTGAACCGGGCCGGACCATGATCCCGAAAAGTGAGATCGCAGGCATGACAGCCCAGCATTTGCTTTGCCCAAGGCACCGAGACGGGACGGCGTCGGCACCGATGACCTACCGGGGCGTCGCCGCCCGCGAAATCTTGATGCGGCTGGCGTCGGCCGGCCTCGATTGAGTTCCGGCCGCCACCACCCGTTCGCTCAATAGCCGACGGTGAAGCGCTGCCTGATGTGGGCCGGCTTCTCGATCTCATCGACCATGACGATCGCGTAGTCCTCGAAGGAAATGCTGCTCCCCTTGTCGGAGGCGAGAAGCGTGTCCTTGCCGAGGCGGAATTTGCCGGTGCGCTCGCCCGGCACGAACATCGCGGATGGCGACAGGAACGTCCAATCGAGGTCGCTGACCGTCTTCAATCTGTCGAGAAAGTCGGCGCCCTTCTGCGCTTCTGCCTTGTAGATCGCCGGGAAGTCGGGGCTATCGACCAGCCGCTTGCCCGGTGCGGCTTCGAGACTGCCGGCGCCGCCGACGACGAGATAGCGCTTCACGCCGGAGGCCCGCACAGCGGCAATCAGCGTGTCGGCGTCGCTGTCCAGAAAATGCACCGTGCTGATCACCACATCATGGCCGCGGATCAGATCGGCAAGACCCTGCTCGTCGAAGACGTCGCCCTTCCTGGCCGTCACGCGTGGCAGCGCCGCGATCTTTTCCGGGTTGCGCGCAATGCCGGTGACGGTGTGGCCGCGATCGGAGAGTTCTTTGAGAAGGCGCGAACCAACTGCGCCGGATGCACCAATGAGAGCGACTTTTGCCATGTCTTTCAGTTCCCTTGTTGAAGATTTGCTGGGGATCACGCCGCCGCGATATGGGCGACGAGATTGTCGAAGCTGCCGAACAGTGCGTTCGAACCGATGAGCCGGGGCGCATCGTTGCGGATGACCGCCAGCGAAGGCACGCCATCGGCATGCAGGCGCTGTAACAGCGCGCGGCCGCGGCCGACCATCTCGCGGTAGGCCGTCAGCAATGTTTCGGTCGGCGCCTTGAGCATCTCGGCGGCGTCCGCCATGCCGGCGGCGGCGAGCACCTCGGCCACACCGCCGATCGTCACGACATCGCGTCCATCCACGTAGCGCGCCCGCTGGATCGTCTTCAGCGCGGCAAGCCGGCGGCTGGGATCTTCCAGGCCGGCGGCACTGATACCGAGCGTGGCGGCATGCGAGTCGAGCAGGGTTCCGCGGACGCCAAGGACATTGTGCCGGTAGGCCGGTGTGAACACTTGTCCGGTCAGGCGCTCGATGCGCTGGTCGTTCGCCCAGGCATGGGCGGCAAAACCTTCATCCATCGGACGCGCGCCGGCGCCGGAGAACAGGCCGGTCGGCAGCAGTTCGACGTTCAGGCCGGCGGCCGGCAACCGGTCGAGCATCGGGGTGGCGCCATAGCACCAGCCGCAGAGCGGATCGAATAGATAGGTCACTTCTGAATTGCTCATAGTCGCTGCCATTCCTGTCCGGCCACCGGACTCATCGAGGCCGTCGCTCGTATGTGGCAGACGGCGGCCTTGCGATAAATGGCGCCCAATTATACAAACTGTCTGATCTGATCATACAAAGGGCAGCCAGCTTGGCCGAACTTCTGAACCTCAATCGGCTGGCTTATTTCACCACGGTGATGGAAACCGGCTCGTTCACTGCCGCGGCCGACCGGCTTGGCGTCGCCAAGGCCGTGGTCAGCCATCAGATCGGCAAGCTCGAAGAGGAGCTGGGCGCAACGCTGCTGCAGCGCACCACCCGGCGTGTCACGCCGACCGAAGAGGGTCGCCTCTTTTATGACCGCGCGATGATCATCCTGCGCGAAGCGGAGGCGGCCTATGGCGAAATCTCGCGCGGAGCCGTCGAACCGAGCGGAACGCTGAGGCTCACGGCGCCACTCGACTACGGCACCAAGATGGTGGCTCCGGTCATGGCGGCCTATCTCAGAACCTATCCGCATATGCGCGTCGAGGCGATCTTCGACGACGCCGTCAGCAATCTGGTGGACGAGCAGATCGATCTCGGCATCCGCGTCGGCTGGCTCACCGATTCCTCGAACCAGGCGCGGCGCCTGGGGACGATCCGGCAGATCGTGGTGGCGAGCCCTGGCTTCGCGGCGAGCCTGCCGCCCGACGTGACGCCGCGCCAGGCAAGATCGCTGGCCTGGGTCGGCAACACCCAGTTGCGCGGCATCGGCCAATGGCTGTTTTCCAGGGACGGCGAAACGGTGCTGACCGAACTCAATCCGGTCGTCATGTGCGACAAGAGCCCCGCCGCCCTGGCTTGTGTGCTCGCCGGCATCGGGCTCGGCGTCTTTCCGGACTACAGCGTCAGCGACGATATCGCCGAGGGGCGACTGGTGCCGGTGTTTGCCGACTGGAGCCTGCCGTCAGGCGGCATCCACGCGGTTTTTCCGCCGGCCAGGTTCCGGCCCGCCAAGGTGCGCACCTTCGTCGATCTGCTCGCGGCGGCCGAGAGACGGCGATCGCGCGGTGTTGCCGCGGCCTGAAGCCGATGGCGGTCAGCGGGCCTCTTGCAGGATCATCTCGGCTGCCTTTTCCGCGATCATGACGACCGGCGAGTTGGTGTTGCCCGAGACGATTGTCGGCATGATCGAGGCATCGACCACGCGCAGCCCGCCAAGCCCGTGAACACGCAGGGCCTCGTCGACCACCGCCATCGTATCCGAACCCATCTTGCAGGTGCCGACGGGGTGGAAAATCGTCGTGCCGATATCGCCGGCCTTGCGGATGAGCTCTTCGTCGCTGTCATACTGCGTGCCGGGCAGCATCTCTTCCGGCGCAAAGCGCGCCACCGCCTGTGCCTTCATCAGACTGCGGACATGGCGCAACGACGCGACGGCCACGCTGCGGTCCCCCTCGGTGGAAAGATAGTTCGGGCGGATCTTCGCCGCCTCCCGCGCATCGGCTGAACCCATGTGCACGCTGCCCCGGCTTTCCGGACGCAGATTGCAGACCGAGACGGTGACCGCGGGAAAGCGATGCAGCGGCTCGCCCAGACGGTCGGTGCTCAGCGGCTGCACGTGATATTCGAGATCGGGCGTTGCGAGGCGTGGATCGCTCCTGGCGAAGATGCCGAGCTGACTCGGCGCCATCGACAGTGGCCCGCTGCGCTTGAGCGCGTATTCCAGCCCCATCGACGCACGGCTGACCAGATTGTGGTAGCGCTGGTTGAGCGTGGCGGTGTTGGCGACCTTGAAGACGGTGCGAATCTGCAAATGGTCCTGCAGGTTTTCTCCAACGCCCGGCAAGGCATGACGAACATCCAGGCCGATGCTCGAAAGCAGGTCGGGGCGGCCCACCCCCGACAGTTCGAGCAGCTTCGGAGAGTTGATGGCACCGGCCGCAAGGATCGTCTGTCCAGCGCGGATCTGGTGTAGGCGGCCGCCTTGGCGGAAAACCAGTCCGGTGACGCGCCGGCCGTCGAATTCGAGCCGTTCGGTCTCCGCGCCGAGCACCACGCGCAGGTTCTTGCGCCCCGCGATGCCGCGCAAAAACGCCTTCGACGTGTTCCAGCGCACGCCCTTCCTTTGGTTGACCTCGAAATAACCCGAGCCTTCATTGGTGCCGGTGTTGAAGTCTTCGGTGCGCGGAATGCCGAGTTCCTCGGCAGCGTCCCGAAAGGCGTCGAGGATCGGCCACGACAGCCGCTGCCGTTCGACCCGCCACTCGCCGCCACCGCCGTGCATGGCACTCTTGCCGCCGTGATAGTCTTCCGATTTGAGGAAATAGGGCAACACGTCGTCCCAGCCCCAGCCGGCATTGCCGGCCTGCCGCCAACCATCATAGTCGGCAGCCTGGCCTCGCATGTAGATCATGCCGTTGATCGATGAACAGCCGCCGAGCACCTTGCCGCGCGGATAGTTGAGGCTGCGTCCATTGAGACCGGCTTCCGGCTCGGTCTTCATCATCCAGTCGGTGCGCGGGTTACCCATGCAGAAGAGATAGCCGATCGGGATATCGACCCAGTGATAGCGGTCGCTGCCCCCGGCCTCGAGCAGCAGCACATTGTTGCGCGGATCGGCGGAGAGCCGGTTGGCGAGCACGCAGCCGGCGGAGCCGGCCCCGACGATGACGTAGTCGTAACTGCCGAACGGGGACGGTGGAGCTTCGGTCACGTGCGCGCCTGCTGTCCGGCGATGCGCTCCCACATCGGGGTCATCGCCTGGTTGATCTCGCCGTACAGTCGATACCGCCGTGCATACGCGTCGGCAACCGCCTCGTCAGGCACAAAGTGTCGAGCGGCCGCAGTCATGGCGGCGGCACCTGCGCTGTAGTCCGCGAAGATGCCGACCCCGGTGCCCGCCGCGATCGCCGCTCCCAGCGCGCCGGTTTCGCGGCTGCGCGCCACAGTGACGGGCACGCCGAGCACATCGGCGAATATCTGCGGCCAGACGCTGCTGCGCGAGCCCCCGCCGGACAGCACCACCTGGTCGAAATCAGCGCCCGCTCTGTGCAAGGTCTCGACATGGCGCTTATGCTCGAAGGCAACGCCCTCGAACAGCGCACGCAGCAGATGGGCTCGGCTGTGCCAGCCGGCGATGCCGTAGAACCCGGCGCGCGCATGGCCATTCTGCTGCGAGCCGTAGAGGAAGGGATGATAGATCGGGATGTCGCTGTTGGGATCGGCTGACGCCACCAGTTCGCTGCACAATTCGAACGGCGACTTGCCGGCTTCGCCGCCATGTTCGAAGAATTCGCGAACGATCCATTCGAGATTGGCGGCCGAGGTCGCGCTGGATTCGATCGCCAGATAGCGCTGGCGATCGAAAGTCGACAGCATGAAGATCGAAGGGTCGCGGATCGGTTCGTCGGTGATGATCTGGTTGATGCTCCAGGTTCCAGCGATAACCGAGGCGGCGCCGGTTCTGGTCACGCCCGAACCGACCGCGCTGGCGACGACATCGAATAGCCCGGCGACGACCGGCGTGCCGATGCGCAGTCCAGTCAGGGCCGCCACCTCCGCGCCCACATGGCCGGCAATGTCGGCCGATTCCAGCACTGGCGGCAGCAGGTCCACGCAATCGCCGAGCCCATAGGCGGCAAGCAGGTCCGGCTCGTAGCGACGGTCCCGCATCTGCAGCAGGCCGCAGCCCGACATATCTGAAGTATCGCTGCTGCGCGCACCGGTCAGGCGGTTGACGACGAAATCCTTGCACAGGAACACAGTTCCGATGCTGGCAAACAAAGCCGGCGAAAAGCGCTTGAGCCAGGCTAGCAGGGTCGGCGTCTGCGCCGCCCACGGCCGTTGCAGGCAATGTGCATAGGTGCGGTCGCCGACATTCTCTTTTGCCCATTCGGCGACGATGTCGACCGCGCGTGTGTCGAGCGACTGGATGCCGATCAACGGCGCACCCTCGCGATCGAGCGCGTAGAGCCCGTTGCCATGACCGGCGCAGCCGATGGCAACGATCTCGCGGGCGTCGATACCGGCTTCAGCGATGCATTGGCCGATGACCGAAACCGCGTTGCGCCAGAGTTCGTCGAGGTCGCGTTCGACATGTCCGGGCTTTGGCATGGACGAGCGGCCGTCACGGGCGGCGAATGCCAGCTCGCGGCCGGACAAGTCGAAGAGGATGGCCTTGATGACGGTGTTGCCGGCATCGAGGCCGAGGATGTAGCTTGCCATTGGCGCCTCCCGAGGCCGCAGCCTATGCCTGGTTGTACAGATCCCAGGCCACGCCGCCATTGGCATCGTCATGAATGATCGCCATCAGCCCGCGCACGACGGCGCTCGGGTTGGCATGCTGGTAGATGTTGCGGCCATAGACCATGCCAAGCGCACCCTGTGCCATCAAGGCAGCCGACTTGTCGAACACGGCACGCAGATCCTCCTTGCCGCCGCCGCGCACCAGCACCGGGCAGCGCGCCGCCTCGACGACGCGGTGGAAGTCGTTGGGATCGGTGGTCGGATCGGCCTTGACGATATCGGCACCCATCTCGCGGGCAAGCCGGGTCAAGGTGACGATCTTTTCGGCATCGCCGTCGACCATGTAGCCGCCATGCTCTGCGACCGGCAGCATGGCCAGCGGCTCGATCATCAGCGGCAGGCCGTATTTCTCGCAATCGGCGCGCACGCGGGCGATGTTCTGCACGCATTGCCGGAACAGGTCCGGCTCGTCGGGCAGCATGAACAGATTGACCACGACGCAAGCCGCATCCATCTCGATGGCGCCAAGCAAGGGCTCGGCTTCGTTCTGGAGCACCGCCCACATCGCTCGGTGGCGTATCCTGTTGTAGGGATTGCCCATGTCGATGCGCATCACCAGCGCCGGCTTGTCCTTGCCAGGCACGGCCTGCAGCAGGTCGGCCTGGCCGTAGTTCATCTGGATGGCGTCGGGGCCGGCCTTGACCAGCTGGGTGACGACGCTGGCCATGTCTTCCAGCCCGGCAAGGAAACTCGGCTCGTTGCAGACGCCGTGATCGATGGCGACGTCGAGACAGCGGCCGCCGCCGAACAGACGGTTCATGCGGACTTTCTTGTTTACGCGCATAGGGCGCTCCTTTGATGCGTCTGGAGATCGATGCCGTGCCGGTAGGCCAGCAAGGTGAGGAAGGTCGAGCGCTCAATGGCGGCCTCGCTGGCGCTCCAGCCCTTGTGCGCCGCCAGCATGTCGAGAACGGCATTGACGAGGTCGAAGCTGAGACCGCCCGAAATGGCGATGGTGGTGCGGCGCAGGAACAGGTCGGCGAGGCACTCGACCTGCTCGCGCTCGATGATGCGCCCTATCTCGCTTGCCGAATAGTCCGACCGCGGCAGCATCTGTTCGCCCGCCGGGTGCGAAACGAAATCCCTGGCCGACGTGCCATAGCGTTGCAGAAGTGTGTGCGCGCGCTCGACCGGCAGGCCATGCTCGGCAGCGAATGATGCGCACCAGGCGTCCGGATCGGTGGGAAAATCGCGGCCGCCACCGATGGCCATGTCCTGCGTTCCCTGGCTGCGCGCGAGGCCGAGCCGCTTCAGCGCCATGTCGGCGGCCAGCGCTCCAAACGAACGGAAGGTGGTCCACTTGCCGCCGATCATGCACAACGTCGCCGGCAGATGCCCGCTCGCTTCCACGAACTCGCAAACATGATCGCGCGGTATGCGGCTCGTAAAACTGTCCTCGCTGGCCGGCAAAGGACGCACGCCGGCGAAGCGGAACACGATCTGGTTTTCGGTAACCTTGATCGAGGGAAAGACGAAAGCGAGCGACTGCAGGATGTAGCGCTGCTCGTCCTCCTCGCAACGGACTAGGTCTGGATCATCGACCCGGATGTCGGTCGAGCCAATCAGCACCTTGCCCAGATAGGGAAACAGGATGCAGATGCGACCGTCCTCGTTTTCGTAATAGACCATGTGGCCGCCGAGCGCGTCGAACAGTTCGCTGTTGTCGACGATCAGATGCGAGCCCTTGGTACCGCCCATCATCGTCTGCGCCGTCGCCCCGATGGCCTTGTTGGTCAGGTCGATCCAGCCACCGGTGGCGTTGATGACCAGTTGCGCCCGCACCGGCAACTTCTCGCCGGTCAGCGTGTCGGTGATGACAAGGCCGTCGCCGGTCGACGACGCCTGAGCGTAGTTCAGGGCGCGCGCGTTCGCCCCGCTCGTCGTGGCGTCCAGCAGCATCTCCAGGCCGAGGCGCTCGGGCCGGCTCACCCAGGCGTCGTAATAGGTCGCCGAATTGCGGATCGCCGGGTTGATCGCCGGCCATGTCTTCAGGGTTTCGGCGCGGCCCCTGAACCGGTGCGTCGGCATCAAACGCCGTGCAGCGGTGAAAAGGTCATACATGGCAAGCCCGGCTTTGATGACCAGCGCCCCGCGCCGGCTGGGCCGCCGCGTCAGCCCCAGGAAACGCACCGCACCGTTGGCGAGACCGGAGAAAATGTCGAAGACCGGCACCGTCGTCGGCAGCGGAGCCACATAGTGCGGGGCATTCCTCAGCAGCCGGTCGCGTTCGAGCAGCGATTCGCGCACCAGTTTGAATTCGCCGTTTTCGAGGTAGCGCAGGCCGCCATGCACCATGCGCGACAGGGCGGCACTGGCACCACTGCAATAGTCGCCCTTTTCCGCCAGCACGACATCGACCCCTTGCAAGGCCAGTTCGCGAAAGACGCTGATGCCGTTGATGCCGCCACCAATGACGAGCACGGCAATGTCCGGCCGGTCGCGCAGACCGGCGATTGTATGACTACGCTTCATCGGGGCTGTTGCCTTTTTTGCTCAGGCATCCATCGCGGTGAGATGCGCGGCTGCCGCGGCGTCGATTGCCGCTAGCTCGCTTGCCGCAAGCGTGATCTCGCCGGCCCGCGCATTGTCGAGCGCCTGTTCAGGATTGCGCGCGCCGCACAGGGCGAAGGTGATGCCCGGCTGGGCGAGCGTCCAGGCGATGACGATCTGCGCCATCGACGCCTGGTGGCTTTCCGCGATCGGGGCGATTGCCTCTTTCAGCTTTGCGACCTTCTGCCGGTTGGCCGTGGAGAAGCGTGGGTTGTCCTTGCGTTGGTCGTCGCCGCCGAATGTGCGCTCAGGGTCGACCGTGCCGGTAAGTAGCCCCAACCCCAGCGACGAGTAGCTGAGGGTGGCGATGTCATGGCGGCGAGTGATCGGCAGCAGGCTGCCTTCGATCTCGCGATCGATCATCGAATAGCGCTCCTGGATCGCATCGATCTGGCCGGCGTCGATATAATGGCCGAGATCCTCGACGCTGATATTGCTGGCGCCGATGGCGCGGATCTTGCCGGCTGCCTTGAGCTTTTCCAATACCGCCATCGTCTCGGCGATCGGCGTCGTCGGGTCCTGCCAATGGGTGATGTAGAGGTCGATATGATCGGTGCCGAGACGCCGCAAGCTCTGCTCGACCTCATAAGCGATGCCATCGGCGCCGAGATAGCGATGCACAGGCTTGTCGTCCTGATCGAAGAAATGGCCGCCCTTGCCCGAATGCCAGTTCAACCCGCATTTGGTCGCGATCACCACTTTGTCACGCTTGCCCTTGATGGCGGTGCCGACGATCGCCTCGCTGCGGCCAAGACCGTAGGCCGGCGCTGTGTCGATCAGGCTGAGGCCGGCATCGATCGAGGCTTCGATCGCCTTGACCGACTCCTTCTCGTCGGTGCCGCCCCACATCCACCCGCCAATCGCCCAGGTGCCCAAGCCCACGGCCGACGCCGATATGCCGGACTTGCCGATCTGCCGCTGGAGTTGTCGAGAATTCATGCTGCCTCCTGTTCGGCCAGTTCGAGGATCTGGAGCCCCGTGGCCTCGTCCGTGACGATGGTGTCGAGATGGTTGCCGCGCAGGGCGGCGAGAATCGGCGCGACCTTGCTGGGGCCGCTTGCAATGCCGATCGAGCGCGGGATGGTCGCGAACTCGTCCAGCGTCAACGAGACCAGCGAACGGTTGAGCGAATAATTGCAGAGCTTGCCCTGGCGGTCGATGAGATGGGCGAGCAGCTCGCCTGTCGCCCCGGACTTTTCGATCGCCTGGCGATCGGCATTCGAGGATGGATGCAGGTCGTAGTAGCTGGAATCGTCGGTCAGGATGGAGCCGACACCCACCACCGCGACATCGGCCTCGCGCGCCTTGCGAAACACGTCTGCGACGGAGCTGATGCCCATCAGCATCTCGCGCTGCTGCGCGGTATCGGCAAACAGCGGCGCATGGATCTGATAGGCGCGGCCGCCGAGCTTGTCGGCCATCAGCGAGGCGACGTGGTTGACGTCGGTGTAGTGCTTGCCCTGCACCAGGCCGGTTGCGGGAATGATTTCGACGTCGTAGCGGCGCCCCGGCTTGAGACCGGCGACCAGCGCGCTGACACCCTTGCCGCCGGTGATCGAAATCGTGTCGCCATCCTTGATGGTGTCGAGCAGCAGCCCAGCCGCCGCCTCGCCGACGCGCTGCAGGGCCGTGTGCGGATTTTCGGAGACCGACGGAACCACCATCGCCCGCTCGATGCCGCCCAGCGCAACCAGCCGCGCTTCCAGGTCGACCAGATGGTCGATCGGCGACTTGATCTTGATCTCGACGAGGCCGAGCTGGTGGCCGCGCTTGATCAGCCGGTTGACCGTCGCGTGCGAGAGGCCGAGTTCCCCGGCGATCTCGGCCTGGGTCTTTCCTTCGACATAATGCAGGACAAGCGCCTGGTGCATCTGGCGGACAGCGGCGATGTCGTCGCGGGTGTTGGGAGGGGCCATGGTCTTGCTTCGCCGCCTTTGAGGTTCAGGACTTCTTGCGGTGCAGGAAGTGATCGATCGACACCGCCGCCAGCAGGATGCATCCCTTGATCATGTCCTGCCAATAGACCGAGACATCGAGCAGGATAAGCGAGCTCGTCACCACCGAGAGCAGCGCCATGCCGAGGATTGCCCCGAAGATGGTGCCCGAGCCGCCATTCAGCGAGGCGCCGCCGATGACGGCCGCGGCGATGATGTTGAGCTCCAAGCCGGCGCCGAAGGTCGGCGTCGCCGCGCCAAAGCGCGCCATGTAGATGACGCCGGCCAGTCCAGCGAGGGTCGAGCACAGCACCGTGACCCAGAACTTCACCTGATTGGTTCTGATGCCGGAGAACTGCGCGGCCTTCTCGTTGGAGCCGGTGTAGAAAACCTTGCGGAAGGCCGTGGCGCGACGCAGCAGGAAGTCGAAGATGGCCACCACGACGATGAAGATCAGGATGACATAGGGAATGTTGTTGAAACTGCCCTGGCCGATGGCCTTGAAAGCCGGCGGCAGTGTGAACAGCGACAGCGGCGTGCCCTTGGTGACCACCAGGCACATGCCGCGCACGATGACCATGGCCGCCAGCGACGTGATGAAATGATTGAGGCCTATCACGGTCACGAAGAAGCCCATCGCCGCGCCGATCAGCGCGCTGACGCCGATGCCGATCAGGCTTGCCGTCCAGGGGTCGAGGCCGGCGAGGAACAGCGCACCCGAGACCACCATCGAGAAACATACGACCGAGCCGACGGAAAGGTCGATGCCGCCGACGATGAGCAGGATCGTCATGCCGACGACGACGATCCCTTCGATGGAGAAGCTCATCAGCATGGCGCGGAAATTGCCCCATGTCAGGAAGTGCGGCGAGGCGAAGCTCATGGCGATGCACAGCGCCAGGATGATGACGATCAGCCCGGCCTCGCGCATCGAGGCGAGCTGAGCGAGATTGATGCGCCGCCCGGCGGCCTTGATCTCGGCGTGCACGAGCGCTTCTCCTGATTCCCTAGGCGACATTCTGGGCCTGCCTTTGATTTGAACTATCCTGAACGCCAGAGGCGAGCATGATGATGGCTTCCTCGCCGAGCTCGTCGGCGGTGAGTTCGCCGGCGATCCTGCCTTCGCGCACCACGAGAACGCGGTCACACAAGCCAATCAGCTCCGGCAGTTCCGACGAGATAACGATGACGCCGACACCGCTGCCGGCAAGCTGGCGCAGCAGCCGGTGGATCTCGACCTTGGCGCCGACATCGATCCCGCGCGTCGGCTCGTCCATGATGATGACCTTGGGACTGACGGACAGCTGCCTGGCGATGGCAACCTTCTGCTGGTTGCCACCGCTCAGCGTCGAGACGGCGGCCTCGATGCCGGCCATGCGCACGCCGAGCCTGCCGGTCAGTTCCCTCGCCTGACGATCCTCGGCCTTGCGGTCGAGCAGGCCGAGGCGCCCGGTGAGCCGGCCGAGGTCGAGCGCCGAGATGTTCGCGGCGATCGGCAGATCGAGGAACACGCCGGAGCCTTTGCGATCCTCAGAGAGATAGACCAGCCCCGCCTTGACCGCATCGCCATAGCCGCGCAGCCGGAGCTGCTTTCCGTCGAGCGCGACGGTTCCTGCCGTCATTGGCCTGAGGCCACAGACCGTCTGTGCGATCTCGCTGCGGCCGGCGCCGATCAGGCCGCCAATGCCCAGAATTTCGCCGGCGCGAAGCTGCAGATCGACGTCGGCGAAGCGGCGCCCATCGGAAAGCCCCTCGACCGAGAGGAGCAGGCGCCCAGGCACCTGCGGCGCCAGCTTGTCGGGATAGAGCTGGGTGATTTCGCGGCCCACCATCTTGCGCACGACATCGTCCGGTGAGACGGCGGCGACCTGATCGGTCGCCACGTAGCGGCCGTCGCGGAAGACGGTGACTCGGTCGCACAGCGAGAATATCTCGGCCATGCGGTGGCTGATATAGACCACCGAAATGCCACGCTCCTTGAGCCCGCGCACGATCGAGAACAGCCGCTGCGCTTCGCTTTCGGTCAGCGCCGCGGTCGGCTCATCGAGCATCAGCACCTTGCAGTCGAGCGTCAGCGCCTTGGCGATCTCGACGAGTTGCTGGTTGGAAATGGAAAGGTCGGCGACCCTGGTTCGCACCGGAATGGGCGCGAGCAGATCCATGACCTTCTGGGCATCGGCGTAGAGCCTCTGGAAATTCATCAGCGGCGCGCGCCGGCTGTTGATCGCGGCCATGTAGATGTTTTCGGCAACCGTCGCGTCCTGACAGAGCGCGATTTCCTGGTGAACAAGCGCAATGCCGAGGCGTTGGGCGGCCGCGGGCGAGTGGATCGAAATACGCTCACCATCGATCAGGATGTCGCCCTCGTCGGGCTGCAATACACCGGCGATCATGTTCATCAGCGTCGACTTGCCGGCGCCGTTCTCTCCGCACAGTGCATGGATTTCGCCGCGCCGCAGCTCGAACCGTACGTCGCTCAGCGCCTTGACCGGGCCGAACGCCTTGGACAGGCCACGGATTTCAAGAATGGGCGCCTGGGTCACGCCGTGCTCCTGCGATGAACCTGCGGGGAGGAAGGAGGCCGAAGCCTCCTTCCCGGTTAATCCGGCCATGCCGAGGCCGGGCGGCGAGATCGAGACTATTCCTCGATGCCCTTGGTGCCGCGACGCTTGAGGTACTTGTCCCAGTAGAAGTCGTCCGCATTGTCCTTGGAGACGATGGAGAAGCCATTGTCGACGAAGGGCACGCTCATCGGGTTGAAACCCGAACGCTTGGCGTCGTTCATCGGGTCGATCAGGCCGGGATGCTTGGCCATCCACAACAGCATGAAGCCCATATAGCCCTGCATGCCCTGGTTTGGATTGACCGAGCCGAAGATCTCGCCGGCCTTGATCATGTCGAGGATCTTGGCATTAACGTCGGCGAGCATGACGCGGATCTTGCCACCGCCTTCCTTGGCGGCCTGGGCAGCGCCGATGGCCGAGTTGGCCTCCGGCATGAACACGGCGCCAAGATCAGGATGCGCCTGCGCCAGGCTCAGAACCGCCTGATAGGCCTTGGTGGGATCCTGGTTCGAAGCGGCGCGGCCGACGAGCTTCATGTCAGGCCATTTGGCTTCCATGCGGGCAACGAACGCGTTGACGCGCTTGTCGTGGTTGTCCTGGCCGGGATTCTCCAGCACCGCATATTCGCCCTTGCCGTCCATCGCCTTGGCAACGGCGTCGGCGGCATAGGTGCCTTCGGCATTGTTGTCGGAAGTGATGTAGGAGACGCGCTTGGAATTCGGCGAGTCGGCGGCGAAGGTCACCACCGCGGTGCCCTGTTCAATGGCGCGGTTGATCGGCTCGATGAACGGATCGGAATTCATCGGGTGTACCAGTATGCCGGCGGGCTTCTGCGCCAGCGCCTGGTCGAAGGTCGCGATCTGCTTGTTGACGTCGTATTCCGGCGTACCCGTATAGGCGGTCTCGCAGCCGAACTGCTGGCCGGCCTGCTTGAACATTTCATAGACCGGGAACCAGTATTCGACGCCCGAGACCATGACGTTCATGACGTATTTTTCACCCGGCTCGCATTTGAACGGGTTGGGGGTTTCGGCGCGTACCTGCATCGACCCAAAGCAGGTCGATGCAGCCGCCGCGATTGCGAGCGTGCTCAGAAATTTGCGCAAGTTTCCTCCCTTGGCCGAAGCCATCCTCAATGACCGTCGCAGGCACTCGGCGAGCGCTGCCGTATGGATTTGATGATGCCGACCTTCCTCCGAAAGCCGACGATCGGGACATTACAGCCTCGGCGCATGTTGTCAATATAATTCACATATTGAAATATATTTCACGACCTCCTTCGGGGACCTATACGCTCCGATCGACGAAGCTGGGCGCGGACCGCCAAGGTGCCGTACGGGGTAGGCGGGGCCTTTCCGGCCTTTGGCCGCGAACCGCGGAGAGTGTGGTTAGAGTATCGGCACCCAGGAGCTCGCGTGGTGCCCTCCCGCCGGCCGCGTCTTTATCGCGTGAAGCCACGATCTTGTCTTTGATAGCATCTATTCCGGGCGCGGCGTGACGCTCTCCATGTCGCTTAGCCAAGAAGTCTGCTGCTGCGTCGGCTTACGGCAGCCTTCGGACCATCCGGCGTATTCCGAGAAGCTTCGGCAGTCCCCCGAATGCGAACGGCCCGCTGGCTGGTGCCTGGGGGACTGTTGCTTGGTGCAGATTGGTTTGCGGGGGACGGGATTGGGTTTTTTGTCCCGCAGCTTGGGCTTCGCCTTGTTGCGGGCGCCTGATCCGGGGCAATCGATGGCCAGCCCAGCCGAACATCAAAACGGCCCGCGGGCTTTGTGCCAGGCGGGCCGTTTGCTTACCGCAGATTGGTTGCGGGGACAGGATTGAGTTTTCTGTCCGGCGGCGTCGGCTCCGCTTGCTTGCGGGCGCCTGATGACAGGTTAAATCGCCGGCACCACGGCACAATACAAAAGAGCCCGCACGAGGGCGGGCTCTTTTGTATTTGGTTGCGGGGACAGGATTTGAACCTGTGACCTTCAGGTTATGAGCCTGACGAGCTACCGGGCTGCTCCACCCCGCGTCAACCCTAAGCAAGCGTTTGCTTGCATTCCCTTAGCAAGCGTTTGCTTGCGTCCCTAAGCAAGCGCTTGCTTGCTTTTTTGTGTAAGC